>JANYAW010000169.1 GCA_025361105.1 Rhodocyclaceae bacterium
CCCCACGCCGTTGAACCGGTCAGCGCAAAAATTCGCGGCTGATTTCCTTGAAAAATGACGAGTCTGAAGTCCGCAGGCACTCAAAAGCCACCATTTCGGAGCTGACGATTTGAATTCCCGCGTCACGCATGCGCTGCAAAGCCGTTGCCTTGTCGCTTGCACGCCGTGAGCCGACGGCGGTTTCCACTACAAACACTTCTCGACCCGCCGCCTTGAGTTCCATCGCAGTTTGCAAAACGCACACGTGCGATTCGATGCCGCACAAAATCCATTGCTCGCGCATGCTGTCCAAGCAATCCGCCGCGACGCAGGAGAAATGGTTTTTGCTGACGACACAATTCGGCGGCAACTCAGCCAACACATCGGCATGCGTTTCGCCCAAGCCTCGCGGATATTGTTCGCTGGCTGCAATCGGCAAGCCCAATCGTTTGGCCAATCGAATCAACCATAAGACTTGTTGGAGAATTTCTTGGTGGCTATCGATCGCTGGCAGCAAACGCGTTTGCATGTCGACCACCAGCAAAGTGCAACGCGTCGCGGCTATCAACATTAATTGCCCCACGCGGCGATAAATTCTTTCCAGTGCAGCTGCTCTGACGCCGCCAAGGTTTGCCTTACCAAGTCAATTTCCGCAGCTGCTTCTTCGCCGCTCAGGTGGCCGCGAAAAAGTTGGTAACGCAGATAGACCAAATAAGTATTCACCACATCGGTTTCACAATAATCGCGAATCTCATCGGCGCGGCCCGCTTGCCAGGCTTCCCACACCGCCGAGCCGTCCATCCCCAACTTGCCGGGGAAGCCGCAGAGCTTGGCCATGTCGTCGAGCGGCGCATTGGCACGCGGTTGATACGCCGCCAACACATCCATCAAATCGAGATGGCGTTGGTGATAACGACTGATGTAATTATTCCATTTAAAGTCGCGCGAATCTCGATGGTCGCCGTCACCCAAATCCCAATAGCGTGGCGCTTTGACGCTATTCATCAAGGCACGGTAGTGCAAAGCTGGTAAATCGAATCCGCCACCATTCCATGACACCAATTGCGGCGTTAACTTCTCTATGCCGTCAAAAAATCGCTGAATGATTTCCGCTTCAGTCGATTTGGGTGCAGCCAAAGACCACACTTTGAAACCATCATCGCTACGTAGTGCGCAAGAAATCGTCACCACGCGATGCAAATGATGCGGCAAAAAATCGCTGCCGTTTTTTGCCCGCTGACGTTGAAAAGCCAGCTCGGCGACTTCCGTATCGGAGAGTGAGTCCGGCAGCGCATGCAAGCGCCGCAGACCTGAAACATCGGGGATGGTTTCTATATCAAAGCTTAGTGTGGGAATCATTTTTGACCAGTTGGGATTGATGTGGAGTGTCGGCTTTGCACAGCCGACCCGCTACGCAGGCTCGAAGCAGTGCTTCTCGAAACCCCTGCTTCGCCGCCGTCAGAATCGAATCAAAGCACAAGTTCCAAGCCTTCGTATGACAGCACAACTTCCGGCGCGTTATCGACACCGGGGACATATCCGCAAGTTTCCAAAGCCGCTGCAAAAACAATTTCCAATGCATCATCATCGCGGGTGGGTTCGTGATGCGTGCAGACTAATTTTTTGACACCCAAACGCTTTGCCCACGCCATGCTGCCTTCCATCGTGCCGTGACCCCAGCCGAGCTTGCTTGGATATTCGTCAGTGGTGTACGAGCTGTCAGCTATCAGTACATCCAGTCCGCTCAATGCGGCATCGAGCTTGCGGTGCTCGGCCTTTACCCACTGCTCAAAATCGTGATACTCCGGATCAGCCGGGCTGCGCGTGTTCAACCACGGTTCATGGTCGCCAGTGAAGAAAACCGAGCGCCCATCACCATCCACGCGATAACCAAAATTCACCACGGGATGTTTGAGCATCAAGGGAGTGACGGTGAGCGAGCCGACCGTCACTGGTCGATTGGCGACGATGGTGGTGTGCACAATACTGGCCTGCATTTCGGCTTCGCTCACCGGGAAATAACTGTGTTGAAGCTGCACTTCCATGATGTGTTCGATACCGCGATTGGTCAAAGCATCAAACGCGCCGTAGATCTCAACCTGATTGCCCGGAACATACAAGGGTGCAAAAAACGGCATGCCTTGAATATGATCCCAATGCGAATGGGTGATGAATATGTTTGCCGAAATCGGCATTTCCTTAAGCAAGGCACGTGACAGTGGAAATATGCCCGTTCCCGCATCGAGGATAACCAGCGTGCCATCGTCACCGCGTATCTCTATGCAGGTCGTGTTGCCGCCATAACGGATGGTATGTGGGCCAGGCGCCGCAATCGAACCGCGCACACCCCAAAAACGTACATTCATGCGCGCAAACTCCACTCACCCGTCGCACCTTGAGGCCAAGGATACGCGGCAGCGATTTTCAATTGACCAAGTTGTTCAAACTGCGTTGCGCGCATATCGAAGGTAATCCCGAATCTCTAGTCTCCGTTCGATTATAGCCACGCCGATGCGCTAATAATCCTGTCCTTCAGTCCTGGCAAGTTCGCAAATAATTGCGCCAGATCAAGCCAGTTCTGCGTCGCTGTCGTAGCATATCGGCATGAATTCTCCCTCCACAAATTCAGGCTGCGTATACCTCGTCGGCGCAGGACCTGGCGATCCGGAATTACTCACCGTCAAAGCGGCACGATTGATCGCTGATGCCGATGTCCTGGTCTACGATCATCTGGTCTCGGATTTGGTAATGGCATTGGTGAATCCCGCCGCCGAGAAAATCTACGCGGGCAAAGAGCGTGGCAACCACGTCTTGCCTCAGGAGCAACTCAACGACTTGCTGGTAAAGCTCGCTAGCCAAGGCAAACATGTCGTCCGGCTCAAAGGCGGCGACCCTTACACCTTCGGTCGCGGGGGCGAAGAAGTGCAAACTTTGCGCGCACGTGGCATTCGTTTTGAAGTCGTTCCTGGCATCACCGCTGCGACCGGCGTGGCCGCCTATGCCGGCATCCCGCTGACTCATCGCGACTACGCGCAAGCCTGTATTTTTGTAACCGGACATCTCAAAGATGGCAGCATGAATCTCGATTGGCCGGGGCTTGCGCGGCGCCGACAGACGGTAGTTATCTATATGGGATTACACGGCCTGTCGCATTTATGCGGGCAATTGATTCACCACGGCCTGCCCGAAACATGGCCCGCCGCGATAGTCCAACATGGCAGCCTACCCACGCAGCGCACGGTGTCAGGCACTTTGGCGACATTGCCTGTGCTGGCAACCGTCGCCAAGTTGCGCGCCCCAACACTCATCATCGTGGGTGAGGTCGTGCTGCTGCACGATGAGTTGAAATGGGTGATTGAGTCTGCTGAATCAAGCAACTGAATCACCCTGATTTGTTGCCACTTGTTGCGCCATTGCACTCAATCGTGCAACTACAATGCGCGCCATGGAACGCCGCCACCGCAACCGCACTCGTTATCACGACAAACCACTCGCCATCGCCTATGTCGTTTCCATTCTGATTCATATCGCCGTCCTGAGCTTGTCAGTTTCACCGCCACGCGGTGCACCACCACAGCAACTCAATGTCACCATCGCTAAAGCGCCGACACCCGAAGTAGTTGCAACGCCAAGTCCGGAGCCCAAAAAACCAAAGCAGAAAATTCTCACCGCTGCGTCATCATCGACCCCATCACCGATGGCTTGGCCAGTACGAACCTGGTCACGTGCCGAACGTTCAGAGATGGATAATTTCCTCAACGAACTCGCCACCGAGGTCAAACCACAACGCGGAAAAGAATTGGCAGCACAAGCACTCGCCACAGCGCGCCAGCAAGAAAATATTCCTGCCAGTGAGGTCAATCCTGAAAACAACGAGCCACAAAAAACCGGCCCAGCGCGGAAATCAGTCGATGCATTCAGCATGGAAATGTATTTCGATGCTTTCTTGACCAAGCTCAATCGCAGCGCAGCCTTCGTCAAAAAAGAAACCCGCAAGAGCGGATATCGCAAAGCTTTGGTGCAAATTTTGCTGCGTCCAGACGGCACGCTAAAAAGCTACGAAGTGCTGCGCTCCGGCGATCAAGAAATCGAAATCGCCTACATCAAAAGCGTCGTCGACCGCGCATCACCCTTCTCCGCCTTCCCGCGTGATATCGCCGGTGCAGCCCAAGTATTGTCGATATTCATTTGTATAACCCCATCAGGCAGCGACGGCACCGGCAGTTTTTCACGCGCCTCACCGCAGGAGTGTCGCGACTAAAGGAACTTACGGAACTTGTCAGTTGGTGCTGGCGATACGCCGTTCCGCGAGCGCTGCCCGGTCTGCGGCTGGATTCCAGCTTCCGCCGGAATGACGGCGAATCAAGGTGTTCAAACAGTCGCAGCAACCACGCGATTACGTCCATTGCGCTTGGCCTCGAGCAATGCTTTGTCTGCCGCGCGGGTCAGTGAGGTTGCATCAGAATATCCGGGTAATGAAGCAATGCCGGCGGAGAACGTGGCGTAGATCGTGCTGTCATCTGCCAAATGCGGCAGGGTTGCAAAGGCGGCACGGATATCCTCTATCACTTCAAACGCGCGTTGTGGGCTAGCGCCGGGCAAGGCAATAATGAACTCCTCGCCACCATAGCGTCCAATCAGATCGTTGGCGCGTAGCTTGCCTTTGAGCAGCCATGCAAGACCGCGAATTACCAGGTCTCCGACCGGATGACCGTGAACGTCATTGATAGCCTTGAAGTTGTCGATGTCGACCATGACAACGGCCAAGTCGGTCAAATCACCACGGTTTGTAAAGAGCTTGTCAAGTTGGGATTTTGCTGCAGTGTGATTAAGCAGTCCGGTCAAGCCATCGGTCTGGGTCGATCGAAGCATGGTTCGATAGCGTTCGATTTTGGTTTTGACGACGGCGCTTAGCACGATGGGATTAAACGGCTTAGTGAGAAACTGGTCGCCACCGAGCCGAAGTGCATCCATCTGTTTACCGATATCCATTTCGGCCGAGAGATAGACGATGGGCAAAGATTTGTGTTCACGAATCTGGCGCAACACGCGAGTGGCTTCGACCCCGTCAAACTGCGGCATTTGCATATCCATGAGCACCAGATCCGGGTTAAACCCATTGATCTCTGCCAGCAACTTTGCCGGGTCGGTAACGGCAAGCGTATCGACACCATGTTCACGTAGTGTGCGTTGAATAGCGGCAGAGGCGACTTTGGAATCCTCAACCACGAGCACACGGTAGTTGGGCTTTTCCGAATCCTCCACCAAATCGATGACTTGCATGATTAAGGAGGACAAGGGCTCGCCCTCAGGAAAAGTGACATCAATGCCGTTGCGCATGAGCGATATCATCGCGCTCATATCTTGTGCGCCGCCCACATAGAACAATTGGCTAACCCGGAAGCGTTCACGCATAGCACTGATGAAGTCCAGTTCAACATCAGTCAATCCAGTTGTTGGCGGCAGGAAAATGACAGCCAGATTGGTGCGCCCTTCCGGTTCGTCCGGGGTGGTCCAGTCACTCTGAAAAACATCAAAGCCAATAAATGAAAGTTGACGTGAAATATTCTCAGAGATCTCTTCTGACCCAGGAGCCGTAAAAATGCATACGCCGCGTGGCGCGATCCAGTGATCAATACGATCTGACGGGTCGGTTTTACGTCGTGCCAGTCCTTGTTGAATTCCCTTGCCTTCTGGTCGGCCGACCGAGGCTAAAGCGCCTTCGAGCGTGTCGATTTGCCGCTGTAGCGCAGCCACATCCTTATCCGGCAGTGGATGCGTGGCATCGAGCTTGGCAACGGCAGCATTTTCAAGACCTTCGCACAAGCGAGTCAGACCTGGGAGGCGCAATTCACCAAAATAGCTCCCCAGGTTATTCAGGTGCATCGTGAATTCGGCGAAGTGATCAATGCTCCGCGATTCAAGGTACGCTGACCAGCGTTTGGTCAGCGTACCAAAGTGCGACTCGTCAGAGAGTTTATTTGCGGGCATAGAGCAACAGTCTATCAGTCAGTTGGTGCTGATGTGGAATGTCGGCTTTGCACAGCTGCGTTCCACAGGCGCGAAGCATGCTTCGCGAATTCCCTGTTCCACCGCCGTTAATCAAACCTAGTGCCAGCAGTCCCCCATGTAAAATTGCGCGTTTTAGAAATGGAACAGATCATGGAAGCCGAACGCCTTAACGCCGTATCCAACCACATAGGCGATTTGAAATCGCGTGAGCAGGAACTGCGGAGGTATCTTTGACTACGATGCAAAAGCGTCGCGGTTAGAGGAGATTGTCGGGCTGCTTGAAGATCCAAAAGTTTGGGATGATGCCGAGCGTGCACAAGCCTTGGGGCGAGATCGCAAAGCGCTCGAAGGTGTGGTGCTCAATCTCGACACCATTGCGGCACATCTGATTGACGCACGTGAATTATTCGAACTTGCGAAATCGGAGGACGACGAAGACACACTGATTTCCGTCGAAGGCGATCTTGAAGGTTTGGAAAAAGAAGTTGGTGGTCTTGAGTTCCGCCGGATGTTCAACAACCCGCTCGATCCCAATGCCTGCTTCCTTGAAATCCAGGCTGGCGCAGGCGGCACCGAGGCGCAGGATTGGGCGGCGATGTTGCTGCGGATGTATCTCAAATACACGGAGCGTAAGGGATTTAACGTAGAAATTCTTGAAGAATCCGCGGGCGATATTGCCGGCTTGAAAAGCGCCACATTGAAGATTATTGGCGAATACGCTTATGGCACCTTGCGCACGGAATCCGGTGTGCATCGCTTGGTGCGCAAATCGCCGTTCGATTCCAACGCGCGCCGCCACACCAGCTTTACTTCGGTGTTTGTCTATCCGGAAGTCGATGATTCGATTGAAGTCGATATCAACCCGGCCGATCTACGCGTTGATACTTTTCGCGCTAGCGGCGCGGGCGGGCAACACATCAACAAAACCGATTCGGCGATACGCATCACGCATATTCCGACCAATATCGTGGTGCAGTGCCAGAGCGACCGTTCACAACATCGCAATCGCGCCGAAGCTATGGCGATGCTCAAATCGCGACTCTACGAAGCGGAACTACGCAAGCGCCAGGCGCAGCAGCAGCAATTGGAAGATTCAAAAACCGACATCGGCTGGGGTCATCAAATCCGCAGCTATGTGCTCGATCAATCGCGCATTAAGGACTTGCGCACTAATGTCGAAGTCGGCAATACGCAGAGCGTTTTGGACGGCGATCTTGATCAGTTTATTGAAGCCAGTTTGAAACAAGGCGTTTGAAAAACCTTGCTATGTCACAATGCCGCCCTCGTCACCCCGCTCTGAATTCTCTTGCGTTTAACGCCCAATGACCATGACTGAAAATACCGCTGTGCCGTCTGACGATGCTGCCGACATCGCCAAAACCGAGAATCATCTGATCGCCGAACGACGCGAAAAACTCAAGGCTTGGCGCGAAACCGGCAAAGCGTTTCCGAATGATTTTTCGCGCGAGAATTTGGCCAATCGGCTGGATGAACTGTATGCCGACAAAACTCGCGAGGAATTGGAAGCCGCACAGATCGCGGTCAAGGTCGCGGGGAGAATTGTGCTCAAGCGGGTGATGGGCAAAGCCAGCTTTGCCACGATCCAGGATGTCTCGGGTCGCCTGCAAGTTTTTGTCAGCAACGACATCACCGGCGAGGACGTGCATAAAGAATTCAAACACTGGGATATTGGCGATATCGTCGGCTGCGAAGGCGTGCTGTTCAAAACTAAGACCAATGAGCTGACAGTGCAATGCAAACAGATTCGTTTGCTGACCAAATCGCTACGTCCGTTACCCGAAAAATTTCACGGCTTGAGCGACGTTGAGCAAAAATATCGTCAGCGTTATCTCGATTTGATTACCAACGAGCAGACACGCCACACGTTCGTCGCGCGCAGTCGAATGATGCAGTCAATACGCAATTACATGATCGCCCACGGCTTCCTCGAAGTTGAAACACCAATGATGCATCCCATCCCCGGCGGCGCGGCGGCCAAGCCTTTCAAGACGCATCACAACGCGCTCGATATGGAATTATTTTTGCGCATCGCGCCCGAGCTTTATTTGAAGCGCCTGGTGGTCGGTGGCTTTGAAAAAGTGTTTGAGGTGAATCGCAATTTTCGCAATGAAGGATTGTCACCACGGCATAATCCCGAGTTCACCATGATGGAGTTTTACGAGGCCTATACCGAATATCGCAAGCTGATGGATTTCACCGAAGGTCTGCTGCGCCACAGCGCGCGCGAGGCATTGGGCACCGAAACATTTGAATATCAAGGCCGCACCTTAGACCTATCGGAACCCTTCGCGCGGCTTACCATTGTTGGTGCCATTCACAAATACAACCCCGGGTTTTCGTTTGAGCAGTTGAACAATATCGAATGGCTCAAAGCCAAACTAGCGGGTTATAAATTTGATATCAAACCGCACATGGGCATTGGTAGTTTGCAGCTAGCGCTGTTTGACGAAACCACCGAAGCGCAATTGTGGGAGCCGACTTTCATCATCGACTACCCGGCTGAAGTTTCTCCCTTGGCGCGGCGCAATGATACGAATCCGGAAATTACCGAACGCTTTGAACTGTTCATTGTGGGTCGTGAAATCGCCAATGGATTTTCGGAATTGAACGACCCCGAAGACCAGGCTGCACGCTTCCTTGAGCAAGCCAAAGCTAAAGACGCAGGCGACGAAGAAGCCATGTATTTCGATGCAGATTACGTTCGCGCACTCGAATACGGGATGCCGCCAACAGGCGGTTGCGGAATCGGGATTGATCGCTTGGTAATGCTATTGACCGACTCGGCATCGATACGCGACGTGATTTTGTTTCCGCAAATGCGGGCGGAATAGCTCGACAGCGTGTCACCAGCACCAACTGGCGAAATAGACAACGCTAAACACGCCATCGTCATCGGCGCAGGTCTAGCCGGTGCCAACATTGCTGAACGCCTTGCTGCGCGTGGCTGGCGGGTTGATGTTATCGAAGCGGGTAACACTGCAGCTAGTGGCGCATCAGGCAATCCGGCTGGTATCGTGTTGCCGCAAATCGCCAAGGATGACGCGCTGACGGCACGCTTCTCGCGTCTTTGCTATGCCTATTTGTTGCAACGCCTTGCGGGGCTTCCGCACTGCGATTGGCATCCATGTGGTGTGTTGCAAATTGCCCGCGATGATGCGCATGAAATACAGCAAAGCGCAGCGGTCAAGGCATTGCAATTCCCCGCCGAGTTTGTCGAATTTTTGCCACGATTGCGTGCGCAAGAAATCGCCGCGCAACCATTGAGCCACGGCGGTTGGTGGTTTTCACAAGGCGGCTGGTTGATTCCTAGTACGCTGTGCACCGCCCTGCTCGCTCAGCATGATCCGCAAATTAAATGTCACTTCAACACGCACGTTTCACGCCTGAGCTATGACAACAATTTGTGGACTGCTTACGCCGCTGATGGACAAGCCATCATAGCCGCACCGCATGTCGTGCTCGCCAACGCTTATGCTGTAAATGAATTGCTTGAGCACACGTTCCCGCTCAAAACCATTCGCGGCCAAATCAGCGTTTTGCCAGCCGACGCACTACCGAAAATCAACCCGGTACTCTGCCGCACCGGCTACCTCACGCCGCCACATAACGGCCTCGTCACGTTTGGTGCGAGCTTCGTCAATGACGACGCTGACCTAACAGTTCGCATCAACGAGCACACTGAAAATTTGCAACGCTTGCGAGAAATTTTGCCCCAAACCGAAATCGCCAACGCGAGCATCGCCAAGCTCTCAGGCCGCGTGGCATTGCGTACCGTGACACCGGACCGGCTGCCGATTGTTGGTGCAGTTCCCGCAACAATCGTAATGCCACTGCGCACGGTTTCGCTATCCAATCTCGTTCATCTGCCAGGCTTATATGCATTGCTTGGGCTGTCGGCACGCGGCATCGTTTGGGCACCTTTGGTGGCCGAACATTTGGCTTGCGTGATGAGTCAGGAGCAATCGCCTTTGCCACAAAACATCAGCGATGCGATAGATGCGGGGCGTTTTTATTTGCGAGAGCTACGCCAACATGGCTAGTACAAAATCGGCATGCCTTTGATCATGTGCGCAGGTAGTGCGCTTTGCGCCGGTGATTGCGACGGCTTGCTTGCCGGTGTTAATTTTTCTGGACTCGGCGCATCGGGAAACCCGGAAATTTTGCTCCCCGAAACATTGCGCGCCGGAGCCGAGTAGCTTGGGATCACGCTGTACACCGTTGTATCACCCATTGCCGCAATGATTTGGCGCGTCGGCAATGCTTCAGCAATTACCGGTGCATTTTGCACGGGCAGCGGCTCGACTACTTTTGCGATCACTGGCGCGATCACAGGCGTGTTGTTTTTCGCGACGATGTCAGGAGATGGCCCTGTGGTCATTTTTGCAATCCGCGCCACCGAGCCGCGAAGCTCCAGCACCCACGCGTCTTCCAACGGGAATTCAGTGACACGGGTTTGCAAACTATCGACCACCTCTTTGGCATCGTAACCGCTGAGCACCAATATCTCCATGCCCATTTCTTCGGCTTCACGCAATTGCCCTGGTCGCAGATTGGCGCGCAGCGCTTGAGTGCCCGCCATTGACGCTGCCGAGCCAACGAGGGTCGTTGTGGCCGGGCTAGTTGATGCCAACGCTGCCGCGCCACGCGCAAAGTTAAATACCGGCATCACCAGTTGTACCACCACAGAAATCGCGATGCTGGTGAGCATGTTTGATTCGTAATGACCGGCGACCACGTGCGCCATTTCGCGCGCCATGATGAATGCGAGCGATGCATCATCAAAGCCCAACCGTTCGACGCCGCGCAAAATAACTATCGTGCCGGCGCCGCTGGATTTCGCGCCGGAATCGTATTTATCGGCAACAACGAATTCAAACTTCTCGAAGCGCTTTGAGAGTTCCGGATATTTGGCAAAAGTCGCTTGCGATAAACGCTCACCAATCGCTTGAACGCGCTGCTCAAAATGGTAAGTCGAGTCGCAATCATTGTCGCCACAATCGCGACCGTTGGCGGTGAGCAACAAACTCATCCGCATATCAAATTCGGAGTGTACGGCGCTTGCGGTCGACAAATACCCACCAGAGGCATTCTCGCGCGGGTTCGAGTTATTGGTGGCGCAACCACTGGTCGCAGCACCAAGCGCAACACCGAGAATAATAGGCAAAGGAACAGCCCACGCGCGACGCAGCATCCCACCTCCAATAAGCAATCAGTACCTCAGTTCGCGCCGATTTGACATGGCTGTCAAGGTGCAGTGCACAATCCTCCGCTTGTTCGCCGCCCGCGTCAAGTAAACTCCGGCTTTTCCCTGACTAGGCAAACGCAATGGCTCAGTACGTAATGTCGATGCTCAAAGTGAGCAAAATCGTCCCGCCCAAACGGCAAATCATCAAAGACATCTCGCTTTCTTTTTTCCCCGGCGCAAAGATTGGCTTGCTGGGTTTGAACGGCTCGGGAAAATCCACCGTGCTGCGTATCATGGCCAACGAGGACAAAGACTACAACGGCGAAGTCCAGCACTTGCCGGGAATTCGCATCGGCTATTTGCCGCAAGAACCGCAACTTGATGCGAGCAAAAATGTGCGTGAAGAAGTTGAGTCCGGCATGGGCGAAGTGATGGAAGCACAGGCCAAACTCGAAGCGGTGTATGCCGCTTATGCCGAGGAAAATGCCGATTTTGACAAGCTCGCCGAAGAGCAAGCACGACTGGAAGCCATTATCGCCACCAGTGGCAGCGATACCGAACATCAACTGGAAATCGCCGCCGATGCGCTGCGCTTGCCACCGTGGGATGCGTCAATCAAAACGCTCTCCGGTGGCGAAAAACGCCGCGTCGCATTGTGCAAATTGTTGCTGTCCAAGCCCGATATGTTGCTGCTTGATGAGCCAACCAATCATCTCGACGCCGAGTCAGTGCAATGGCTGGAACAGTTCCTCACCCGCTTCCCCGGCACAGTTGTCGCTGTCACTCACGATAGATATTTCCTCGACAACGCCGCCGAATGGATTTTGGAACTTGACCGCGGTCATGGCATTCCATGGAAGGGAAATTATTCGAGTTGGCTGGAGCAAAAAGAAGCACGTCTGGAAACCGAATCCAAGCAAGAAGATGCGCGAATGAAGGCGATGAAACAGGAATTGGCCTGGGTGCGCTCGAATCCCAAAGCGCGTCAAGCCAAGAGCAAAGCGCGGCTTTCGCGTTATGAAGAAATGTCGGATGTTGACTACCAAAAGCGTAACGAGACGCAGGAGATTTTTATTCCGGTTGCCGAGCGTTTGGGTGGCAAAGTTATCGAATTCAATGGCGTGTCGAAAGCCTTTGGCGAGCGTTTGCTCATCGACAATCTGAGCTTTGCAATTCCACCCGGTGCGATAGTCGGCATCATCGGCCCAAACGGTGCGGGTAAATCGACCTTGTTCAAAATGATTACCGGCACCGAGGCACCCGATAGCGGTGAGGTCGATATCGGCCCGACGGTCAAAATCGCTTACGTCGATCAGAGTCGCGATTGCCTTGATGGTACAAAAACCGTGTTCGACGAACTCGCGGGCGGTGCAGATATTTTGACCATCGGCAAATTTGAAATGCCCAGCCGTGCTTACATCGGTCGCTTCAATTTCAAAGGCGGCGACCAACAAAAACTGGTCGGCAATTTATCCGGCGGCGAACGTGGTCGACTGCATTTAGCCAAGACATTGATGACTGGCGGAAATTTATTGCTACTTGATGAACCATCTAACGACCTTGATGTGGAAACCTTGCGCGCACTCGAAGACGCACTGCTCGAATTCGCCGGTTGCGCCATGATCATCAGTCACGATCGTTGGTTTTTGGATCGCATCTGTACGCACATTCTGGCCTGTGAAGGCGACTCGCAATGGAGTTTTTATGCAGGTAATTACAACGAATACGAAGAAGACAAAAAGCGTCGTTTGGGCGAAGAAGGGGCGAAGCCGAAACGGATACGCTACAAACCGATTACACGTTAGCCACTGCCACGACCAAGGAATTTTTAGTTAAGATGATCGCTGGCCGCTGGTCGATTTGATGCCAGCGTGTGAATGAAGCGAAATCCAAGGAGAACATCATGGCAAAAGGTCAATTGCGCGGGAACAAGGAAACCAAGAAACCCAAGAAAGAAAAGGCTCCGGCTGCACCTGCGGGCGGTTTTGCGGTACCAGTCAAGACAGATAAGGCAAAAAAATAAGCAGTACGCAGGGATACTCTTCCTGTGAATCAGTAAGAAAAAGTCGGCGCAAGCCGACTTTTTCGTGGACGCTGCGCTCGCCTGTCATCCAATTGTGTTTTGTGCCGTTGAGGTAAAAGGAGCAATTGGCTCCATTGGAGACTGCCTCATGAAAGACACGCTAGCCCACATCGCCGCCACTATGAATTACGCGGGCTTTTCTAACCGAATCTTGCCACGTGATACGCCCAAGCAAGCGCCGCGCTCGGGCTGGTTTCGGCGTGGGATGGGCGGGATGTATGTCTTTGTTACCACCTGCGTAGGCCGTGGCGAAGGGCTGCTGGCCGAGCTTTACGATGCGGATGGGCATTGCCTCACACGCAAGTGCTGCGATGACGCCCTGCGCGCGGCGGATGCAGCGGAATATATGCTGCTCTCGAGGCTGGCTTACTGAATCGAAGGTACTAATCCCTGCTCTCTCCCGCGAGGGAAGAGAGAGTAATAACTATCTCGCCAGTTGGTGCTAGTGATGGAATGGCCCGTTCATCGGCCACACGCCGTAAAACCCCCGCCTTCATTGCGCCCAAGCAATTACAATTGTCCGCTAGTCACCCATCTACGGACGTCTCCCCATGAGTTCAGTACTAGCCGCCACCAATACCCGCGTTGCCCATCGAATTTGTCCATTTTGTGAGGCCTGTTGCGGCCTTGAACTGACTATCGAGAATGAGAAAGTCATTTCCGTACGCGGACATGACGCGGATGTTTTCTCAAAAGGCTACATTTGCCCTAAAGGCGTGGCAATCAAAAATCTGCACGATGATCCCGACCGCTTGCGCGTGCCACTAATCAAGCGTGATGGAAAATTTGTCGAAGCCAGTTGGGATGAAGCCTTTGCCGAAATCGAACGCCGCCTGCCGCCGCTAGTCGCAACTGGTGGTGGTGATGCGGTGGCGATGACCTTTGGCAATCCGGCGGCGCACAAAATCGGCTTGCTGCTCTACGGCGGGCGGGTCGCCAAGGCGCTCAAGACGCGCAATGTTTTTTCCGCTTCGACGCTGGATCAAATGCCCAAGCAATTGTCCTCGGGCTTGATGTTTGGCGCTTGGCTGTCGATTCCCGTGCCGGATATCGAGCGCTGCGATTTGCTCATCGTGCTCGGTGCCAATCCGGTCGCGTCCAACGGCAGTTTATGGACCGTGCCGGATTTTCGCGGCAAAGCCAAAGCACTCAAAGCCCGTGGCGGACGCATGGTAGTGATCGATCCGCGCCGATCCGAGACCGCCGAAATGGCCAATGCCCATCACACCATTCGGCCGGGCGGCGACGTGTTCTTGTTACTTGGCATGGTGCATACCTTATTCGCCGAAAAGCTGGTGACGCTTGGCACGGTTGGCGAGCATATCGCTGGATTCAGCGAACTCGAGTCGACCATAAACGTCGCGCAGTTCTCGGCCGAATCGGTGGCCGGTCGCTGCGGGATTGCCCCCGAAGTCATCCGCCAACTGGCCCGCGATATGGCCGGAACCAAGCGCGCTGCCCTGTATTCGCGCATCGGTACCTGCACACAAGAATTCGGCACTACGGGGAGTTGGCTGGTCGATGTGGTCAATACTTTGACCGGACACCTCGATAGCCCAGGCGGTGTGATGTTTCCCAAACCCGCTGCGTTTGCAGTCAATACGCAGGCTGGCAAGCCGGGCACTATTGGCGTTGGCAAAGGCGTGGTAGTGGGCCGTCACCGTAGCCGTGTTTCCAACGCGCCGGAAGTCTATGGCGAACTGCCGATAGGCTGCCTCGCCGAGGAGATCCAAACGCCGGGCGTCGGTCAGGTGCGCGCGCTGATCACTATCGCCAGCAATCCTGTGCTCTCGTCACCCAACGGCCAGCGCTTGACCGAGGCGCTGGAACAACTCGATTTCATGGTCAGCTTGGATATTTATTTGAACGAAACCACTCGCCATGCCGACGTAATTTTGCCCGGCCGGTCGCCCTTGGAAGACCCGCATTTCGATGTCGCCTTCCCGCAATTTTCCTTCCGTAATCATGCCCGTTACAGCCCGCCGGTATTTGAACCAACGCCGGGGCAGCCAGCTGAATGGGAAATCCTCTTGCGGCTTGAAGCCATCGTCACGGGACGCGGCGCTCAAGTGGATTTGGAAGCCTTCGAAGACGAGCGATTCGCGGCGGATTTGGAGCGGCAAATTGGCTCGGCGGCTGATGCAGTCCAGTTGGCGCTGGCCACAGTGCCATTGCGCCGTGGTCCGGATCGACTTATTGATCTTGCTCTACGCGGCGGCCCCTATGGTGACCAATTCGGCCGCAAAGCTGATGGCATCTCGCTGAACAAAGTGCAGGCAGCCGCCGATGGTATTGACCTTGGTGAATTGATGCCACGCATCCCCGAAATGTTGCGCACGCCATCGGGCAAGGTGGAACTCGCGCCGCCGATATTGATGGCCGATTTGGCACGCGCTGCGGCCAAGCTGCTGCAGCCAGCGCCGGATTTGGTCATTGTCGGTCGTCGTCAAATTCGCTCCAATAATAGCTGGATGCATAACCTGCCCATCCTGAGCAAAGGCCCTTTCCGTTGTACTGCATTGGTGCATCCGCTTGATGCCGCCAAGCGTGGAATCGCCGATGGCGCACGCGCAAAAGTCTCGGCCAATTCACGCAGCATCGAGGTTCAAGTTGAAGTCAGCGACGAGATGATGCAAGGTGTAGTCAGCCTGCCACACGGCTGGGGTCACGATGTGCCAGGCACCGGACAGCGCATCGCGAGTGAGCGTCCGGGCGCAAATCTCAATGCACTGTTTGACGAAAATTGGCGCGACCCGCTATCAGGAAATTCTGTGCTCTCAGGTGTGCCGATTGAATTGACAGCAATTGCTCCGTAGTGCGGAGCCGCGCCCTTGAATACCCCGGCCATAGCGATAGACCCAATGCCAACGGCCGCACGGGATATCGACGTTGAATTACTTTATGCCGCGTATGGACGCAAGACGAAGAATGCATTACTGAACGTTGGCACCGCGCTTTCAATCGCCTTGTTGTTCCGACCTTTATTTGAACGAGACCTCATCACTATTTGGGTGATCGCAATTTTGCTGGCAACGATGATTGTGTCGCTAGACGTTTGGTGGTTCAAACGTACCATACCAACAGTTCAGCATCTCCATCCGCACCTATCCTTCGGCCGCTGGCAAACCCGATACTTGGTTCAGAGTGGAATCACTGGACTCGCATGGTCGGTGGGACCGAGTTTGATGATTTTGTATTCCAGCGGCGCGGGACTGACCATCTGCCTTCTGGTATTGATTGCTGTGTGTTCCATCGCTATGAACACGCTTGCCGAACAGCAAACGGCCATGCAGACATTTTTAGCTACGGCGCTGCTGCCCCCTGCTATCACTTCCGCTTTGATTGGTGGGCCAGTCGAGATATTGTTGTCCGTGACGCTAGTGGTTGGACTGGCCCAGTTTATGCTCGTCGGACGCGATTCCAATGAGTCCATGCGCGATCGTCTCGAGGCAAAACAGCGCCTACGCAACATTCTGGATTCTGCACAGGATGCAATCATAGAAATGGACAATGCCGGCATCATCACCGACTGGAACGCTCGTGCTGAATCGATCTTTGGCAGCACCAAAACGGAAATGCTGGGGAAGAATATTGTTGACGTCAATGTGCCGGAAAAGCATCGTGCATATCACCGCCAACGGCTTGCACGCTTTGTCGGGACAAACGTCGACCAGACCAGTCCAAGGTTTGAAATGGAAATGCAGCGCCGCAATGGCGAAGTGTTCGCCAGCGAGGGGACAATTACTGCTCGTAGCGCAGGCAACGTTCGCTACTTCAACGCGTTTATTTCCGACATCACAAAACGCAAAGCGGCCGAATCAAGACTTGCCCTATTCCGTCGCGTGTTTGACGCCACCAATCAATGCATTGTAATTACTGACGGTCGCGGTCGATTTGTTTATCTGAACCAAGCGTTAACGCAGTTGCTTGGTTATTCGCGGACAGAATTGCTCGGCCAGGAATTCAGCATCCTGTTAGAAAAAAGTGTTGCCGAACAATACAGTCGCAGCATTATTGAATCAGTAACAAAAGGCGATGGCTGGGATGGAGAAATTCCCATGACGCGCAAGGATGGTAGCCACTTCATCGCATTTAGCCGAATTGGTTTTGTGGTCAACGAGCAAAATAAAATTCAATATGTATTTAATATTTTTATTGATTTCTCCGAGGAGCTCGCACGACGCACCGAACTTGCCAAGGCCAAAGACGCTGCTGAGAGCGCCAACAAGGCGAAATCCGAATTTTTAGCCAGCATGAGCCACGAATTGCGCACGCCAATGAATGCGATTCTTGGCTTCGCGCAAATATTGGAATATGACGACGAACTGAATTCGGATCAAAAAGATAGTGTGGCAGAAATTCTCAAAGGTGGACGGCACCTGCTTGAGCTAATCACCGAAGTCCTGGATCTTGCAAAAATTGAATCCGGACGTGTTCACTTATCTATCGAACCGGTCGACGTTGCTCAACTGGTCGAAGAGTGCCAGCAACTAATGCAGCCCTTGGCAATCGTCCGCAACATCAAGCTAAGCATTGACGTTCCGGATCAAACTGCAGTAGCCGCCGACCGCACGCGCCTTAAACAAGTGCTGCTCAATCTGCTGTCCAATGCGATCAAATACAACCGCGACAACGGCAAAATTCATGTCAGCGTGTCGAACCGGACCAACAGCGATTTTTTGCGCATCAACATCACCGATACCGGTCGCGGTATCGACGCTGCGAACATCGACTTGCTGTTCCAGGCGTTTAACCGGCTAGGTGCAGAAAACAGCGCGATAGAAGGTAGTGGCATCGGATTGACGATCACCAGGCAATTGATGCAACTCATGGCTGGCACCGTCGGAGTGGATAGTGTAGTGGGAACAGGGAGCACATTCTGGCTCGAGTTACCGTTTGCACAATTCGAAACGCATGACAAAGTGCCGGAACAAAATCAACTGCAAGCCCAGCTCGTGTTTGGTAAAAAACAACGGATCCTGTGTATCGATGACAATCGCGTGAATTTGAAGTTGATTTCTCAGATGCTCAACAGACGAGACAATCTCGAGGTGTTGACCGCACCATCGCCTCAACTCGGCATTGAACTTGCGCTTGCCCAAAGCCCCGATCTGATCTTGCTTGATATCAACATGCCAGACATGGATGGATATCAAGTCTTGGAAATACTCAAAAGCGATCCGCAACTCAAATCCGTGCCGGTGTTCGCGGTATCTGCCAATGCCATGCCGCGGGATATTGAGCGTGGCTTGGCAGCCGGATTTACGCAGTACTTGGTCAAGCCGCTTGACGTTTACGTTCTGCTGAAAATTGTTGATGACACACTGACCAGGCCACGAATCGATTCGTCAGAAGGAAGCACATGAACGCTGTTACAGTGAATGCTGATCGCATTTTCATGGTCGATGATGAACCGTCCAATCTAAAACTGATTGAAAAATTATTGACTAGCCAAGGTTACCAAAACCTCGTATCGATTCAAGATTCCCGCGAAGTGCTACTGCGCTATGCCGAAGGGCGGCCAGACTTGATTTTGTTGGACATCAACATGCCCCATTTGGATGGCTATCAAGTGATGGAGCAACTCAAAGCGCTCAACGATCCGCTGCTCCCGCCGATTGTTATCTTGACAGCACAGCACGGTCACGATTTTTTGCTAAAAGCTCTGGCGGCAGGCGCGCGTGATTTCGTTAGCAAGCCTTTCGATCGCCTTGAACTCCTGATGCGTGTTCGAAATTTGCTGGAAGCCCACGCAGCGCATCGCCTAGTTTTCGAACAAAAAGATTTACTGGAAAGGATGGTGCAAGAGCGCACCAAGGAGCTCAATGAATCACGTCTGCAAGTCGTGCGTCATCTTGGCCGCGCGGCTGAGTATCGTGACAACGAAACCGGATTGCACATCGTACGGATGAGCCAAATCTCGGCGATCGTGGCGAAGAGCCTAGGTTGGAATGCTGCCGATTGCGAACTCATTTTGCTCGCCAGCCCAATGCATGACATCGGCAAAATCGGCATTTCGGATGGCATCTTGCTTAAACGTGGCAAGTTTGAGCCGCACGAATGGGAAATTATGAAAACGCACGCCTCTATCGGTGCCGACATCTTGAGCGATGGCGATTCGAGTTTGTTGCAACTAGCCAGTCTTGTTGCGCTCACGCATCACGAAAAATGGGACGGTAGCGGCTACCCCAAAGGACTGGTCGGCGAAGCCATACCGCAAGCCGCACGTATCGTTGCCATCGCAGACGTGTTTGATGCATTAACTTCAGCGCGACCTTACAAAAGGGCTTGGTCGATTGAGCAGGCAGTGGCCTTGATTACTGAGAGGTCAGGTACACATTTTGATCCTGAAGTCGTCGAACACTTTCACAAGTGCCTACCGGAAATTCTGACCATGCGTGATCAGTATTTGGAACCAGTGGCGGACGATTGTGACATCGGTTAATAGCTACTTAAGGCCTGTTTTCGCCAGTTGGTGCTGGTGACACGCCGTTAAATTATCTAATCGCCGATTACGCTGATCGCGTTTGAAAAAAATCAAATGGAGGCATCGAATGTCCGCACTACTTACTGATATTACGGCAAGCACCAATCGCTATCTGGCCGGTACCCTGCCCTCGCGTACTTGGCTGCGCACTTTGCTGATCGCTTCCGATTTGGATTCGGTAACCGACCGCGACACGGATGCCGAAGTCGCTCCCGAGTCCGTTGGCGTAAACACGGCAAGTGTCGATGCCATTTGGCGTGCGACGCGCGGCTTGTACAGCACCGGCTATTACCCGGCGATCATGTTGTGCGTGCGCCGTCGTGGCGAGATTATTCTCAACCGTGCCATCGGCCATGCCAACGGATTTTTACCCGGTCAGCCGTCCACAGATGTGATCAAGGCAAGCATCAATACGCCCGCCTGCATTTACTCGTCAAGCAAAGCAATGACAGCGATTGCCATTCACCGACTGGCAGATTCAGGCAAGATCAATTTGCTTGATCCCGTCTGTCATTACATTCCCGAATTTGCCGCCAACGGAAAAGATCGCTTGACCATTTATCAAGTGCTCACGCATCGTGGCGGCGTGCCGGGCATTCCGGTTGATGAACCACCACAAACGGTGAGCAACCATAAGCGCATGCTGGAACTGATCTGCGCCGCTACGCCGCATAGCATTCATGGTCGCAGTCAGGCCTATCACGCACTGACCGGCGGCACCATCTTGCAAGAAGTGCTGGAGCGTGCCACCGGCGCATCGCTGGTTGGCTATTGGCGGCAACATTTCAAAAAGCCGATGGGTTTTCGCTTTCTCGATTACGGCACGAGCGAAGCGGACTTCCATCTGATGGCGCGCGACTATGTCAGCGGCGTCAAGGTGCCTGAATTCATCACGCAATATCTCAAACCATACCTTGGCGTCGACGCAGAAAAAGATGGCCATTTGCTCAACGAATACGATTTTTACGCCCGCCCGATTGCTGCCGGAAATATGGTGGCGACTGCCGAAGAGCTTGGTCGGTTTTTTCAAATGTTGCTTGACGATGGTCGCTATCACGACAAGCAAATAATTTCGCCATTGTGTGTGCATCGTGCGACGATGGAATCTTCGCCCCATCAAATGGATGGCGTGCTGAAAATTCCTTTGCGCTTCTCGGCCGGGATGATGTTGGGCGGCGACAATTTCGGGCTTTACGGCAAACACACCGGTCGCGCCTTTGGTCATTTGGGTCTGGTCAATATTTTCGGCTGGGCAGATCCCGAACGTGATCTTTCGGTTGGCCTAATCACCACCGGCAAGCCATTGCTGGCGCCAAATCTTGGCTATGTCGCGGCCTTGATTCACGCTATTAGCGGCGGCATTCCAAGAGACGGCGACGTGCTGCGTGCGGCGGCATAAACGCAGCTAGTCGCGCAACTAAGTCACGCAACTAAGTTGCCACCAAACTATCGAGGCAAAGCCATGAAAATCGCAATTCTCGGCAGCGGCGTAATCGGCACCACCACTGCGTACTACCTCGCCAAAGCCGGCCACGAAGTCATCGTCATAGAACGCCAAGCAGGCGCTGCGCTGGAAACCAGCTACGCCAATGCTGGCGAAGTCTCGCCTGGCTACTCAGCGCCGTGGGCCGGTCCTGGCGTGCCGGCCAAAGCCATCAAGTGGATGCTGATGTCGCACAGCCCGCTGGTGATCTGGCCGATGCTCGACCGGCGCATGTGGATGTGGGGCATCGCCATGCTGCGCAACTGCACTGAGGCACGCTACGCGCTCAACAAAAGCCGCATGGTGCGCCTTGCCGAATACAGCCGCGATTGCCTCATGCAATTGCGCGCCGATACCGGCATCCAATACGACGAACGCACGCAAGGCACGCTGCAACTTTTTCGCACCCAAAAGCAACTCGAGGGCACGGGCAAAGACATCGACGTGCTCAAGCAATACGGCGTGCCGTTTGAGTTGCTCGATGTCGATGGTCTTGTCAAAGTCGAACCAGCGCTGGCCTTGGTCAAAGAAAAATTCGTCGGCGCGTTACGTCTCCCGCGTGATGAAACCGGCGACTGTTTCATGTTCACGCAAAACCTGGCGACGATGGCCGAAGCGCTAGGCGTGAAGTTCCGTTATGACGAAAAAATATTGCGCATCACCAGCATGGGCGAGCGCGTCACCGGTGTAGTGACCAACAAAGGTGAAATAAAAGCCGATGCCTATCTCGTCGCGCTCGGCAGTTTCTCGGCGCAAATGCTGCGTCCCTTAGGCGTGCATATTCCCGTCTATCCGGTCAAAGGCTATTCCATCACCGTGCCCATCACTGATGTCAACTACGCCCCCGAATCCACCATCATGGACGAGACCCACAAAGTCGCCGTGACGCGCTTGGGCGGCCGCATACGCGTCGGCGGTACTGCAGAATTAGCCGGATACAGCCTCAATCTGCGCGAATCACGGCGCGAGACTTTGAATCACGTGGTCACCGATTTATTCCCCCGTGGCGGCGATATTTCCAAAGCCGAATTCTGGTGCGGCCTGCGCCCGATGACCCCCGACGGCACGCCCGTGCTGGGCGGCACGCCCTACCCCAACCTGCACGTCGCCACTGGCCACGGCACGCTGGGCTGGACCATGGCCGCAGGAACGGGGCGCGTCGTCGCCGACATGCTCTCCAACCGCAACCCGGATATCGACATCGGCGGATTAACGCTGGCGCGATATACGCGGGGGATGATTGGATTTAGTGGATTTAGTGGCTATCGATCGGTGGGATAAATGACGGCGTGTTGCCAGCGCCAACTGGTGAAATTGGTGTGATTCAACATATGCGGATGTTCTTGAACGTGGTATTGCAAGACTTGACCCTTGCTTCACCTACCGCTACAAGTAGCACTGCATTTGCGTAAGGAATCTTTATGGCAGAGAACAAAACCAAAGCGACTAGCGCCAGTGTCGAGGACTACATCGCTGCAATCGCTGATGATACGAGACGCGAAGATTGCCGCGCGCTGGCGAAGTTGATATCCAGGGTCACCAAATATCCGCCAACAATGTGGGGAACCGGTATCGTCGGCTTTGGCAGCTATCACTACAAATACGAAAGCGGACGTGAAGGTGATTCATGTCTTGTTGGTTTTGCCTCACGCAAAAGCGACATCAGCATTTATCTTCATTGCGGTAACTCAGATCGAACCGCGCTTTTGGCAAAACTTGGCAAACACAAGATGGGCAAGGGATGCCTTTATTTGCACAAACTCAGCGACATTGACAACAAAATTCTTGAGCAACTGGTGGCAGTTTCCGTAGCTGAGATGAAGCGTCAGCATGGGTAGCGCGCGCCAGTTGGTGCTGGTGTGTAGTGTCGGCTTTGCACAGCCGACCCGCTTTACAGACGCAAAGCCGTGCTTTGCGAATTCCCTGTGCCGCTGCCGTTAAGCAAGTGAACCAATACGCCTCTGAATCAGGTTGGCTATTCGACGCGGAAGAATTCCAGGCGCATGAATTGTTCGCGGACGATCTGCCCGAGTTGCAAGCTTTCTTCGTTGCTAATCCCGAATATTTTTTGTTGACCAATGGCATGCCACCGCGCGTGGATGAGGCCAAGTTGGAATTTGAAGAACGCCCGCCTGCTGAATTTCGTTTTGATCACGTTTATGTAATTGGCTTTATCGACTATCACAGCCAGTTGATGGCGATGGCTTCGGTGTTGTCCAATCTTTTCGCATCTGACGTCTGGCACATCGGATTATTCATTGTCGATCGCTCGCTCCATGCGACTGGTGTTGCGAATGTGCTTCACATGCATCTTGAGCAATGGGTGAAAGCCAACGGCGCAGCGTGGCTGCGCCTCGGCGTAATTGAAGGCAACACTAAAGCCGAACGATTTTGGGAGAAAGTCGGCTATCAAGAAGTTCGTCGGCGCGAAGGAATGAGTGTTGGCGACAAGACTCATACCATTCGCGTGATGGTGAAACCACTATTCGCTGTAGATATCGAGTCATATTTGCAACTCGTCGCGCGCGACCGGCCTGAGCCCAAACCCGAACCCTTGTGATTCAAATTCGTTCGTCGCAAAATGTGATTTATTAAAATCAATTCCAAACAAACATTCGAACAAAACCCCATGTACGAATCCAAAAAACATCCGCCGCTGCCGAGCACAGGTTTCGTCAAACGGGTGCTACTGCATCTTTCGGTGGCGCTCGGTTTGCTGACGACATCTTTGGCGATAGGCATGGTGGGATACATGACACTGGAGCATTTGTCGCCGCTCGATGCCTTCCTCAATTCAGCCATGCTGCTTGGCGGCATGGGGCCGGTCAATCCGCCGGTCACCGATGGAGGGAAACTTTTTGCGGGCTTGTATGCACTGTATGCCGGATTGGTATTTATTGTTACCGCCGCTTTGGTGTTCACGCCGGTGGTACACCGACTGCTGCATAAATTTCATTGGGATGCCGGTGAATAAAATTTTTGCTCAGGGAGTATCCGCATGACGCAGATTTCCACCGAAATTATTTGGCTGCGTAGCGAGCAGGATTTTCTGGGCAATCGTTACAGCAGGCGACATGTGATGCGCTTTGATGGCGGTGCAGAAGTTGCCGGCTCATCGTCGCCGCACATTGTGCCGGTGCCAATGTCAGACCCCACGGCAGTGGATCCCGAGGAAGCTTTTGTGGCATCGCTTAGCAGCTGCCACATGCTGTGGTTTTTAGCCATCGCCGCCCAGCGAAAATTCTGCGTGGATAGCTACCACGATGCTGCCGAAGGCATCATGGAAAACAACGCCGACCGAAAAATGGTCATGTCGGTAGTAACACTACGGCCAGCAGTCACTTTCTCCGGCGTGCAACTACCGACGCGCGCGCAAATCGACCAATTGCACCATCGCGCGCATGAAGAATGCTTCATCGCCAACTCGGTCAAATCCGAGATTCGGATAGCACCGGTTTATGGCGATGCGGTCTAAGTACTCAGGCGCACAACATTTTTGCGCTCAGGCAACACGGGATAGCCAGATTTTTCGATTCGGAGGGACACACCATGTGCCAAAGACATAAAACTGCATCGCTCATCGCCCTGCTCGTCGCGCTAATCGCCGGCTGCGGAACGGCACCGCTGTCGTTTATTGAAGACGCACCGCCGGTAAAACTACTGCCGACCAATCAGTATCCAATCCGGGTAATAGCTGTCGACGGCATCAGCTATTTGCGGATGCCGGTTCAGCTCTCCGCCGGTGAGCACGTGTTGGTGCTTGAGGCGTTCCCAGGCTCCAGCATACAATTCAATACTCAACGCACGATCAAGTTTACGATAGCGCCATGTACCCGGTATGAATTTGTCGCCGTGCGCAAATCGCCGATGGATAGCAATTGGGAGTTACTGGTTCATCGCCAGGAAGCGGTGAGTTCCTGCCAGCCTGAGAAAGAAATCAAAAAGGGTTCGCGATAACTTAAGCAAACAGTGATGCGCTAAAACCCCGATAGCTCCTGACGCACGACAACGTGCGGCCTTTGGTGCTGGCCACACGCCGTCAATGCAACTACTTAGCCGCTTTCACCGGCATATAAGCGCCCACCAAACTGGCGACAAAACGCTCCGGCGGCAAGAAGCCCTTGCCCCATTTCTCATCAAATTCGGCTGTCGGTTTGGCGGCAATAATTTCCTTCATCGATTTGCCTTTTTTAGTCATTGCTTTGACCCGCATGGTGACCGTCACCAGCATGTCGCGCAAGGCTTTCAAGTCCGCTTTGGTCGCCACCGGGCCGTGGCCGGGAATGATTTTGGTATTGTCATCAGCGATTTCCAAAACGCGATTGGCGACCGCAATCACACCATCGGGATTGCCACCACTGGAGGTATCGATGAACGGATACAAGCCATTGAAAAACGTATCACCCATGTGTATCACATTGGCTTTGCGAAACTGCACAATCACATCGCCGTCGGTGTGCGCACTGGCAACGTGAAAGACAAAAATTTCATCGTCGTTGAGATGGAAAGTCACATCATTGGCGAACGTCACCAAAGGCAAAGCTGCCTTCGGCGAAGGCGGTACTTTCCGATCCAACAACGAAATTAGTTGGTTGCTGGACATCCGTTTGCGCACGTTGTCATGCGCCACGATGATGGCACCTGCCGTGCCCATCGCTTCATTGCCACCCGTGTGATCGCCGTGCCAATGGGTGTTCAGCACGAACTTCACCGGCTTGTCAGTAATCTGTTTTATCGCTGCGGCAATTTTCGGTGCCATTTGCGCGTACTGATCGTCGATCACAAATACGGCATCATCACCCACCGAAACACCAATGTTGCCACCCACGCCAAACAGCACATACAGGTTTGGCGAAATCATTTCGGTCTTGACCACCGCCTTGTCAAAATCCTGCGCGAAGCTTGGTGCGAACCACGACATTGTCGCTACAAGTAATGCGGCGAACTTCAAATCGTTCCATC
>JANYAW010000182.1 GCA_025361105.1 Rhodocyclaceae bacterium
AAAGGCAAGTAATGGGCAGCAATATGGGCTATCCGCGCATCATCGCGCACCGCTGCGGCGGCGCGTTGGCGCCAGAAAACTCGCTCGCTGGCCTCGGCAGTGCTGCACGCTTGGGTTGTCGTGGCGTGGAGTTCGATGTGATGTTGTCACGCGATGGTGTGCCGTTTTTGATGCAGCCGGATGTGCAACGCGAGTGGGTCAAGGGCACGACTTTTTTGCCTATGAGCGTTGCCGGCCTGAAGGTTTTGCAAGATTCCAACAACATTCCTGCATCACAAAAAGAAGCGTTGATAAAACGTTTGTCGGCTCCCAAAAAAGCCAGCGAGCGGTTGCGTGCGGGTAGCACGCGCGAACGCTTGCGCGGGATTTTTGGCGAAGAAGTTCAGTTCGTTTGGAGCGAAAAATATCCCGCCAAACAAGCCTTGGATGAAACCTCGCAACGCGCCAATGCGGCATCGTCGGTGAGCGCGACACCGGCTTCAAATCCTCCCAAGAAAGGCAAGTAATGGGCAGCAATATGGGCTATCCGCGCATCATCGCGCACCGCTGCGGCGGCGCGTTGGCGCCAGAAAACTCGCTCGCTGGCCTCGGCATTGCTGCACGCTTGGGTTGTCGTGGCGTGGAGTTCGATGTGATGTTGTCACGCGATGGTGTGCCGTTTTTGATGCACGACGAAACGCTGGAGCGTACGACAACAGGAAGCGGTCGCGTGGCAGATTTGAGCATTGCAGAGATTCAGCGATTTGATGCGGGTGGCAGGTTTCATAAGGCATACGGCGGCGAAGCAGGGAATTCGCAAAGCACTGCTTTGCGCCTGCGTAGCGGGTCGGTTGTGCAAAGCCGGCACTCCACACCACCTCCAACTCTCGAAGAAACGATGGAACGTGTGGAGGCACTCGGTTTATGGGCGGATATCGAAATTAAACCCGCCAGTGGCCACGAACTCTCCACCGGCACGGTCGTCGGGCAATGGCTGGCCAAAAACTGGAATGGTAACGGGATTATTTCGTCATTCGCCCATGACGCACTGCAGGCGGCGATGCGCGAAACGCAAACCGAACGGCCAGAATTTCCTTACGCGGCGCTGTTTGAAAGGCTTCCCGAAGATTGGTCTTCGGTACTTGCTCGCACTGGCGCAAACGCGGTACACATGGCTGCACGACACGTCACCGCAACGCAAGCTGACACGCTGAGCACTTTGGGGGTACCATGGGCGTGTTACACGGTGAATTCAGTCAGCGAAGCGACACGACTTTTCGCGCTGGGTTGCGCTGCGATATTCACCGACCGCCCCGATTTGTGGGCTGAGCATGAAATGTAGTTTGGTAAACTTTTGTTTGTGTTTGTAACAAATGCTTGCATTTGCTTCGCCTAGGCACACCTCAACTTTACAAAGCCCGCATCAAATGGCTGTCATGGAATTTCCCATTTCACCGCTACTCGCTACTCTGGAGTCAATTATGAAAAACTACCTCCTTGCCGCCGGACTTGCACTAACGGTCAGTGGTGCGGCACTTGCCGACACACCTACCGGCGAAACACCGCGCCTCGATGCGCGCGAGGCGAATCTGCAAACACGAATTACTCAAGGCCTCACCAGTGGTGCGCTAACCGCATCCGAAGCTGAACGCTTGCAAAATGGACTAATCCGCCTGATGGCAGCTGAAGATAAAGCCAAGGCGGATGGCGTCGTCACCGACCGCGAGCGCGCTCGTCTTGAGCACGGTGCCGATCTCCTCAGCCGAGCTATCGCACGTCAAAAGACTGATAAGCAAACCGACCGACCGGTGCGTCATCACTGATACACGCTGACTGAATCAGCGCGAGCCCGCCAGTGTTGGATTGGCGGGCTTTTTTTCGTCCACCGCTGACGTCGCTTCCGGCAGTGCATCGCGTAAAATCGAGCGATTGCTTTTCAAACTTATCGCCATCAGCATGACTAAAACCAGCGCCCAAATTCGTCAAGCCTTCCTTGATTTTTTCGCCTCCAAGGGACATCAAATTGTCGCCTCCAGCTCGCTCGTACCGCACGACGATCCGACGCTGCTGTTCACCAACGCGGGGATGAATCAATTCAAGGATGTATTTCTCGGCTTTGACAAGCGCAGCTACAACCGCGCGACGACATCGCAAAAATGCGTGCGCGCTGGCGGCAAGCATAACGATTTGGAAAACGTCGGCTACACGGCACGGCATCACACTTTTTTCGAGATGCTCGGCAATTTTTCCTTTGGCGATTACTTCAAAAAAGACGCGCTGCATTACGCCTGGGAATTGCTGACCGAGGTATTCAAATTGCCCAAGGAAAAACTCTGGGTAACCGTCTACGCTGAAGACGACGAAGCCTACGACATCTGGACCAAGCAAATCGGTGTGCCGCCGGAGCGCGTGATACGCATCGGCGACAACAAGGGTGCGCGCTACGCTTCCGACAATTTCTGGATGATGGGCGACACCGGCCCCTGCGGCCCCTGCAGCGAAATTTTTTACGATCATGGAGAGGAAATTCCTGGTGGCCCGCCCGGTTCGCCGAACGAAGACGGCGACCGCTACATCGAAATCTGGAACAACGTGTTCATGCAGTTCAATCGCGATGAAGGTGGTGTCATGCATCCGCTGCCCAAACCATCTGTCGACACCGGTATGGGGCTGGAGCGCATCTCGGCGGTGTTGCAACACGTGCATGCCAATTACGAAATTGATTTATTCCAGGCCTTGATTGCCGCTGCGGCTCGTGAAATAACCAACGCTCGAAGTGCTGAAGCCATCGCATTTCGACGCGGCTTGATGGCTCTCGGAAGCGATGGAGAAGTCGCCCCCGTTGATTTATCCAGCCCGTCGCTGCGAGTACTCGCCGACCATATTCGCGCGTGCTCGTTTTTGCTGGCCGATGGCGTAATTCCCGGCAATGAAGGTCGCGGTTTTGTGCTGCGCCGGATTATTCGACGCGCGATTCGTCATGGCTACAAGCTGGGCGCCCGCACGGCATTTTTCCATCGCATGGTGGCAGACTTGGTCGCTGAAATGGGTGCGGCTTACCCTGAGTTGGTCGCTACGCAAACGCGCGTGATTGCGACACTCAAGCAGGAAGAAGATCGATTCTTTGCGACTATCGAGCACGGCATGGCGATACTCGATGCGACGATTGCAGAGATGTTTGGCGACAGCAATGTTGGCGCAGGACTCTCATTAAATGATGGGCGACCATTAATGAAGGGTGACGGGCAATATCCGCAATTCAGTGGCGAAGTGGCATTTAAGCTTCATGACACTTACGGTTTCCCGTTTGACCTAACTGCCGACATCTGTCGTGAACATAATCTGGTCGTCGACAAGAGCGCATTTGATGTCGCCATGGCACGTCAGAAGGATCAGGCGCGCGCCGCTGGAAAATTCAAGGTCGCCGCAAATCTGGACTACAGTGGCGACGCGACGCAATTCGATGGCTACGACACGCTGCAAAGCAAATCAAAAATTTTGGCGCTGTACAAAGATGGTGCAACTGTCGATGTGCTCAATGAAGGTGAAATCGGCATCGTAGTGTTGGATGCCACGCCGTTTTATGCCGAGTCCGGCGGACAGGTGGGCGACCGCGGACAACTGCGTTTCGGCGGCGGAATTTTTGCTGTCGAAGATACGCAAAAAATTCAGGCCAAAGTGTTCGGTCATCATGGCGTAGTCAGTACCGGCAGTTTGTCAGTTGGTGCTGGTGGTACGGCGTTGGTAGACAAACTTGCGCGTGCGCGCACCATGCGTCATCACTCGGCCACCCACCTGATGCACAAGGCGCTGCGAGATGTGCTGGGCGATCACGTGCAGCAAAAAGGCTCGCAAGTCGATGACAGCAAAACACGTTTTGACTTTGCACATACGCAGCCAGTGAGTGCCACACAGATTTTGCAAATCGAGCGCTTGGTCAACGACGAAATCATTGCCAATGCGGCCATTAGCGCGCGCGTAATGGCGATTGAAGACGCGCAAAAAACCGGCGCCATGATGTTGTTCGGCGAAAAATACGGCGACGAAGTTCGCGTGCTCGATATTGGCAACAGCCGGGAGCTTTGTGGCGGCACG
>JANYAW010000188.1 GCA_025361105.1 Rhodocyclaceae bacterium
CTGGTTCCGCCGGCCTTTCCGGCATCGAACCGCTCGGTCGCTTCCGCGCCGGCCCCATCGGCGCTGCATGGAAGGAAAACGAAATGTATATCAACCTGCGTTACAAGTTCTGATCAAGGAGAAATTTCATGAAAAAAATTACTGGAACTTTTTTAGCGGCCTTGGCGATTTCAAACTGCGCCTTTGCATTTACCGACGCAGATATTGATCAATCATTTTTTCCATACAAATCTCAGGTTCCTGCGTTCGTCGGCCTTACTCCGGGTCTGGTCATAAATAAAAGCAATGTCCAAAAGTTCAAAGAACTTTTGGATTCAGCAACGTTTGCCCTGATTGAAAAAGGTCAACTCGAAATTCCTATCGAGCAAACTGAGTCAATCTCACTGCACCCGAACTACGTTGCTGCCACGAAAAAGAACGCTCATCAAGTCAAATTGGGAAGCAACCCAGGGACGATTGAGGGGTATGTGGCGGGGCGACCTTTTCCATTTGCACCGGACAAAAAAGATCCGCGTGCGGGCGAGAAATTGGCTTTCAACTACAAGTACACACAGGTAGTTGGTGACAGTGGAAGAATTTATCCTTTCCCTTGGATATACATTGACTACGCTACCGGAAAAGTCGAACGTCAAATCGACTTTGATTTTCATTTCATTAGCCTCAAACATCGCACGACCCAGGCACCAATGCCTGATGTGTTGCCTAACTCGGCGAACATTTACCGTGACATTTATTTGAAAGTTCTGTCGCCACCGGATCTCAAAAACACACAACTGCTGATTCAGCGTTTCGACGACGACACAAAAATTGATGACTCGTATCTCTCTTTGGGTTTCCAGCGTCGAGTCCGGCGGTTGGCAACAGGGCAAACATCGGATTCGTTCTTGGGCTCTGACCTCATGATCGAAGATTTCGAGGGGTACAACGGCCGAGTTCTCGATGCGGAATGGAAATATCTTGAAACCAAGTCGATGCTGATGCCGGTCTATCGGCATAGTGAATCGAAGCAGCTTGGTCCAAAAGATGAAGACGGATATGGAATGGTCACATTCGGCGGTCAAGCAAAATGTTTCCCGAACATTCCATGGTCATTGCGGCAAGTTCACGTCATTGAAAGCATCCCGACCAACCCGAGCAGCCCAATTGGCAAACGCTTGATGTATATGGATGCGCAAGGAACGGTGTTTCCGATGATATTGATCTATGACAAAAAAGGTTCGTTATGGAAGCGCTGGGAGGTCGGATTTTCTGATTCCGCATTTCACGCACCAGTAAACAAGAGTGCGGGGATCATGATCTACACCACCGCGTCGATGCTGGATGTGCAAGCTCAGCACTGTTCGGCGTTAGCACTAAAAATGCAAAGTGAACCGACTGCAAATCCACCGTCAATGTTTAGCGTTCAGTTTCTGCGTGGCGGTGACTAGGATATCCAGGATATCGCTTGCGAGTTATCAAACGCATGGCGCGCAAGATTTTGGTCTGGCAAAAAAAAGGGAGAGCATCGCTCTCCCTTTTTTGATTTTGGATTGGGTTTTAATTTGATTCTCCGCTATCTTGGGGGTGGCCAGATCACCAGAGCATAATCATCGGTCGGTGGACAATCAGGCCGATGCAAGGAGTTCAACATGGCAAAAGACAAGCGTCCCGAATCAATCTCCGGATCCAGCTTCATACTGGAGCAGGCGGCAAAACATGTTCCCGACTTCCCCGACATCGGCGACTTGTCTAATCGACTGAGATTTTCGCCGCATAAAGGTCGAATCATGCTTGACGACCGACGGATGATTCTCTTTCATGTTTCATCCTTCAATATCTTGCGCCGCGAGCTTATCGAGAGCATAGGGATTGAAGCTGCTCGCGGCGTACTTACCCGAATTGGGTATCAAGCTGGCGCTCGTGATGCTGAACTCACAAAGAAAGTTCGTCACAAGGGAAATACCTACGATTCATTCTTGGTTGGCCCGCAGCTTCTTTCGCTTGAAGGTGTGGTTTTTTCCGAGCCGACGAATCTGCATATCAACGTTGAGACGGGTGAGTTTTTTGGAGAGTTCATTTGGCGCGACTCGTCTGAAAATGAGGCGCACATTGCGTCATATGGTATTGGCAGTGCGCCAGTGTGCTGGATGCAGATTGGTTATGCCTGCGGGTTCACCAGCACATTCATGGGGCGTCCAATAATTTACCGTGAGCTTGAATGCCGAGGCATGGGTCACGAATGTTGCCGCTTGATTGGCAAGCCAGTCGACCAATGGGACAGTCCCGAGGACGACACCCGATATCTGCAAGTCGGTGACTTTGTTTCATGGACGCAATCGGACAGAAAGAAAAAGGGGGCGCACAAGTTTGAGAAATTCGACAGTCCGCACAAGCTAGGTGCCGGCATGATTGGAATTTCCGCAGGATTTAACACCGTGTGCCATCTGGTAAAAAAGTCCGCACCCACCGATGCGACGGTGCTCTTCCTCGGCGAAAGCGGTGTAGGAAAAGAAATATTTGCTTCCAACCTGCACTCCCAGAGCAAACGGTCTGCAGGACCATTTGTTGCCGTCAATTGTGCTGCCATCCCTGAGCATCTCATGGAGTCGGAATTGTTTGGCGTTGATAAAGGCGGCTTTACAGGTGCCACCTCGTCTCGCCCCGGACGATTTGAGCGAGCCGATGGTGGCACCTTATTCCTAGACGAGATCGGTACTTTGTCCTTAACCGCACAAGGAAAATTACTTAGAGCGCTGCAAAATCGGGAAGTCGAACGTGTTGGTGGCACGCATGTTCGCAAGGTTGATGTACGCGTAATCGCCGCTAGCAATCAGGACTTGCGAAGTGAAGCCAAGCGTGGCCTGTTTCGCGAAGACCTCTTTTACCGACTCAACGTTTTCCCAATTCGCGTACCTCCTTTGCGCGATAGGCGGGATGACATTCCGCTACTCATAGATTGGTTTCTGCAATTGTTTTGCAAGCGATACCAAAAGAATATTACGGGTTTTCGCGAACGCGCAATCGACGCGCTGATTAACTACGACTGGCCAGGTAATGTTCGGGAGCTTGAAAACATGATCGAGCGTGCAGTCATTCTCGCCGACGATGGATTGCCGCTCGATCACTGTCACTTGTTTACCTGCGGTGAGGATTTGCGCACTGAATCCTATGCCTTGGACAATCAGGGAATCGTCACCCCAGCGGTCGGCGATGCACGAAACTCAAGCGGCAAAGGAAACTTTGACTATTTGCCTGTGAATGTGCCTGGCGAGGACATTCCCAAGCTGCCGGCAGCTGAGGCAGCTTACATAAAGGCGGCTATTGGGCAGTGCGAGGGAAATCTGTCGCGCGCCGCGCGCATGCTTGGTATTTCGCGACCGACACTGGCCTATCGAGTAAAAAAATACGGACTGGAATGAGCAGCGTGTTTCGCCAGTTGGTGCTGGCGACACGCCGTTGGGTTCGCCACAGTCGGATCGCGCCGCAGGCACTTAGCAGTGCTCCGGAAACCCCTGCTCCACCGCTGTTAAGAGAATCGAATTTTGCTGCTACGGCTGCATCTGTCGCTGACTTTCTTGCTCACGGAAAACGCGGATGACTGCCAGGAAAGATCGCAAAATTGCCGACTGGTCGTCCTTGCGGTAGATGCAGCTTAAGTCTACGGTGGCATTTTGCGCATCAACAAATGGGCGATAAACGACGCCTGGTAGATTGAGCGTTATCGCTGACTTTGGAACGATGGTGATTCCAAAGCCACCGGCGACCAGTGCGACGCCGGTGATTGCATCACCGACGATTTGCGAAATTTCTGGCACAAATCCCATATTGCTGCAAAGCTCAAAAACGCGATCGACAAAGTTTGGTCGCGCTCCGGTGGGGAAAAGTACGAGCGGATGCTTTGCTAGCTCCATAAATGACACGGATGTCTGTTGGCTCAAGGGATGTGATTCATTGATTGCCAAATAAAGTCTTTCGTCAAAAATCAGTTCCTTCTCAATGTCCGGCAACGGCGGCAGCAAACGATTGAAGCCAACAGTGATTCGTCTTTGTCGCAGTGCTTCGATTTGCTCGTCCTTGGTCATCGTGTGTAGCACGACCCTCACGTCTGGATGTGTGTCGCGGAACAAGTGCAGCAGTTGTGGAATCGCGGCAAAAATTCCTGTGCCAAATATGCCAATGTCGAGCCTGCCAAGCTTTCCCTGACCTGCACGTTTGGTGCGCTCGATGGATAGCTCGGTCAGCGCACGAATGTTTTTGGCCTCCTCGAGAAATATTTCGCCCGCTTGCGTAAGTTCAACGCCGCGCGGTGTGCGAATGAATAGCTGAACACCTAGCTCGTCTTCAATCTGATGAATCTGCCGCGTCAGCGGTGGCTGGGAAATATTCAAGCGCAGTGCAGCGCGACCGAAATTAAGTTCTTCCGCGACCGCGATGAAATATTTCATGTGCCGAAGTTCCATTTACAGCTCCGTTATCTTGTCTCACGCAGGCGATTGTTACGTGAGGCATATCGAGAAAGTATGAAAACACTGTTCATTCGGTATTGGACAGTATAGCTAGCCCAGCGCTACGCTCCCTATCGTGGCGATGCCTTTCGATGTTTGCAGCACGCACAATTTGAACTAAAAGTGCATTTAGCTTTCATAAACAGGAGACAATAAAAATGGCAATGACAGGTGTTTTGCGTCCCGGACATGCAGTGATTCGGGTAATGGATTTGGAAGAAGGCGTGCGCCACTACCGTGACATCATGGGTTTGGAAGAAACCGGTCGTGATGCGCAAGGACGGGTTTATCTCAAGTGCTGGGATGAGATGGATCACAACAGCATTGTGTTGCGCCAAGCAGATCGTGCCGGGCTTGATTTTGTCGGTTACAAGGTTCGCGATAAAGCAACGCTGGAAAAATTTGATGCGGATTTGCGTGCCTATGGATTGACGACCGAGCGCATTCCCGCAGGCGACATGTTGGAGACTGGCGAGCGTGTTCGCTTCGAGATTCCCAGTGGTCACTTGATTGAGCTTTATGCCGAGAAGACCTACGTCGGCAACGGATGCGGTGGCACCAACCCGACACCTTGGAGCCCAACGACGATTCGTGGCATGGCGCCGCTACGTTTCGATCATTGCTTGCTGTATGGCCCAAATATCGCGGCCGTGCAAAAAATATTTACCGAGGTGCTCGGTTTCAACTTGGTCGAGCATGTACTCAATCCCGAAGGTACAGGTAACGCAATTATTTTCATGAGCTGTAGCATGAAATCGCACGACATTGCGTTCGCGGAATACCCCGAGCCGGGCAAATTGCATCACTGTTCCTTCCTCATGGAAAGCTGGGACGCGGTGCTGCGTGCGGGCGACATCATGTCGATGAACAAAATTCCTGTGGATATCGGCCCCACGCGCCATGGCATCACACGCGGCTGCACTATCTACGCTTGGGATCCATCTGGTAATCGCTTTGAGACGTTCAAAGAAGATCGCCATCCGTATCCAGATCATCCTGCGCTGACATGGACCTTTGAAGGTGTGGGCGGGGGTGGTGGCTTGGACTATGTGCAACGCAAATTGCATGAGTCCTTCTTGACGATTGTCACCTGAACCAATATTCGGGGAGAGATTCAATGCATATTGATCTTCGCACGATCAGCATCAAGCCACAGCGACAGGCTTTCGATCATCTGATTCGTCGTTTTGGTGACAAGCAGGCATCACGCTACCAAGAGGGCAGTTACGACATTCAGGCTGTTGAAAACTTGCATTACCGTCCGACGTGGGATCCTGATCAAGCGCTGTACGACGAAGGTATCACCAGGATTGTTATGCAAGATTGGTATGCAATCAAAGATCCGCGTCAGTTTTATTACAGCACCTACACGCTGACACGCGCGCGCCAACAGGAAACCACCGAAGCGAATTTCAACTTTGTTGAAACGCGCGGCTTGGGTGACATGTTGCCGGAAAATCTGCGCCAAATTGCGCTGAACGTCCTAGTACCGCTGCGCCATGCGGCGTGGGGTGCCAACATGAACAACACCTTCATCTGTGGCTATGGTTACGGCACGACCTTTACTCAGCCGTGCATGTATCACGCAACGGATCATCTTGGTATTGCTCAATATTTGTCACGCTTGGGGCTACTACTCGGCGACACCGAGGCATTGGACAAAGGCAAGGCTGCTTGGATGGAAGGCGAAGCTTGGCAGCCAATGCGACGTTACTTAGAAGATTGTCTGGTGGTTCGCGACCCGTTTGAACTATTCGTGGCGCAGAACGCAGCACTGGATGGGCTGCTGTATCCGCTGATCTATGAACGCATTGTTGACGACTACTTGTCGACGCAAGGCGGCTCTGCCGTCGCCATGCTTTGCCAGTTCATGAACGATTGGTTTGATGAGACTTCCAAGTGGATTGATGCGGTGTTGAAGACAGTGGCGGCAGAGTCAAGCGCGAACCGCGCACAGCTGGAAATTTGGACGGCGCAGCACAGCGAAAAGGCAGCAAAGGCTGTGTTGCCAGTTGTTCGACTGGGGCTTGCCGACGAGGCAGACGATGCGGTTGTGGAAGCGCTGGCAGCGTTCAAAGCACGGATGAAAAAAACCGGCATCGCATTTTAGGAGGTGATTATGTCTACGGTATTCATTGCGCTGCAAGCCAACGAACAAACGCGTCCGATTATTGAAGCGATTGTGCTGGATAACCCGCATGCCATTGTCAATCAAGAGCCAGCGATGGTCAAAATTGACGCAGAAGGAACGCTGGTGATTCGGCAACAAACCGTTGAAGAACTTATGGGACGTGCGTTTGAACTGCAAGAACTGCATGTCAATTTAATTTCACTCAGCGGCAACGTTGACGAGACCGACGAGACACTCACCCTTTGCTGGAACGCTTGAGCAGGAGATCAAAATGGATGCAAAAGTAAATAGGAAGAAGCTCGGCCTCAAAGAAAAATACAAATTGTTGACGCGCGACTTGGGTTGGGAGCCAAGCTATCACGCCAAGGAAAAGATTTTTCCTTATGCGACATACGAAGGCATCAAGATTCACGATTGGGATAAATGGGAAGATCCGTTTCGCTTAACGATGGATTCATACTGGAAATATCAGGCGGAAAAGGAGCGAAAGTTTTACGCCATCATTGATGCACACGCACAAAACAACGGTCATCTGAATTTGACTGATGCGCGTTACTTAAGTGCACTCAAAATTTTCCTGCAAGCGATAAGCCCAGGTGAATATGCGGCCAGCAAAGGCTTTGCCAGAGTGGGGCGAGAATTCCCCGGCGTTGGCACACAAGTAGCCTGTCAAATGCAGGCCATCGACGAGATTCGTCACGCGCAAACGCAGATTCATGCGATGTCTAACTACAACCGGTTTTACAACGGCTTCCACGCTTTCGCGCAGCAACGCGACCGCATTTGGTACACCTCTGTCGCGCGTTCGTTTTTTGATGATGCGATGTCGGCTGGCCCGTTTGAATTCATGATCGCGATTGGCTTCTCATTTGAATATGTGCTGACCAATTTACTGTTCGTTCCCTTTATGTCAGGCGCGGCGTACAACGGCGACATGGCGACCGTGACTTTTGGTTTTTCTGCACAATCGGATGAAGCACGGCATATGACCTTGGGTTTGGAATGCATCAAATTCATGCTCGAACAAGACCCGGCGAATCTGCCCATCATTCAAAGCTGGATAGACAAATGGTTCTGGCGCGGTTTCCGTTTGCTGGGTTTGGTCGGCACGATGATGGATTACATGTTGCCAAAACGCGTGATGTCCTGGCGCGAGGCGTGGGACATTTACGGTGTGGCAAACGGTACTGCGCTGTTCAAGGATTTAGCGCGCTATGGCATTCGCCCGCCAAAGAGCTGGGACGATGCTGAAGCAGGCATAGATCACATGTCGCACCAATTTATGTTGGGGTTCTATCAATGGAGTTTTGGCACCTGCTTTCACAGCTGGATTCCGTCGGATGAGGATATGGCGTGGCTGGCGGAAAAATACCCGAAGTCATTTAATCAATACTATTTACCGCGTTGGCAACACATCAAAAAACTGGCCGAGGCGGGCACGCCGTTCAAGAATTTCGGAGTGGCAAAGCTGTGCCAAACTTGCCAGTTGCCGACGGTGTTTACCGAGCCCGACGAGGCCTCACTACTATGCCATCGCGAGGGCGATTACAAGGGTGAGAAATACCACTACTGTTCCGATCATTGCAAAGAAATTTTTGACAACGAACCGGAAAAATACATTCAATCGTGGTTGCCGTTGCCGCAGCTTTTTCAAGCGCCGAATTTTGGCGACATTGGCGCATGGATGGCCTGGGTCGATCTCAAAGATGGCATCGACAATGGCGACTATGTTGGCTCGCAAGACGAGGCCAATTTTCAAGCTTGGCGTGGCTTGGCAACGAGTAACAGCAATGCCCAAGCGCAAGGAGAACAGTAATGGCGGTCGTTGCAATGAAACCCTACGTTGGTGTGCCGCGTGATGTAGTCGCCAACTTCAATGGCATGCAACTCGTCTATGCGAGTTGGGATCACCACCTACTTTTTGCATCATCATTAATGATGTGTCTGCCACCGCAAATGAAGTTCCGCGAGTTCGTCGAAGGACCACTAACGGTATTGCTACAACCCGACCCTGATGCAGGAAAAATCGAATGGAACAAAGTGCAGTGGCTCAAATCCGATCAAGCATTTACTCCCGACTTCGAGGCGAGTTTGAAAGATAACGGCATCGTGCACAAAGCACTGTTGCGCTTTAAGACACCGGGTCTCAATTCGCTGCTGAAGCAAGGGGCATAGCGTGAAAAACATGCCGCTTTCACGCGAACAAATGGAGAGCCTCATACGGGTTTATTTCGCTGCCTGCAATCGGGCTGACCGTGATGGAATGATGGCTTGTTTTGAGGCTGACGCAGTGCATCTATTTCCCGAAGGCAGCCCGTTCGGTGTGCTCGATGGTGCAGCGGCAATTGCCGATTGTTGGGTGCGCTGTGTCGCGGAATTGGGTTCGCATTGGACGGTGGACAATTTTGTTGGCGATGGGGAAAGCGGCCAAGCGGTTATCGAGTGGAGCCACTTCAAACATAAGTTGGGGCTGCTATTACGTGGCGACGAGTGGTATCGCTTTTCCGAGCGCGGGCTGATTACAGAAATCCGCGCTTACTACGCAGCGCCTACGCATGACGGCGTTACCGAGCATCGCATCGGCGGTTTTGACTATGCGGGCCGTGGCTATCCACTGATGAAATAGCTCGCACATCATGCCAATTACAGCTTTTGATCACTATACGATTCGCGCGCGCGATATCGCTGTTTCGGTGCGTTTCTACGAAAAAACCATGGAGCTAAGAATGCAAAGCATCAATGGTTTTGAGTTCCCTTTTTGCCTCA
>JANYAW010000191.1 GCA_025361105.1 Rhodocyclaceae bacterium
CGGTGACTGATGTGCTGGTCACGAAATCTTTAACAGCGTGTCGCCAGCACCAACTGGCGAGCTTGGTTGTCGCTGGCGGCGTGGGAGCGAATCGACGATTGCGCGAGCGACTGGATGCGGCGATGAAAAAACAGGGTGGCCGCGTGTTTTATCCCGAGTTGGAATTGTGCACCGACAACGGCGCGATGATTGCGTTTTGTGGCGCGCAACGCTTGCTGCAGAATGGTCTGATCAGCAATCATAGGCAGGGCGCCTTTGCCGTGCGCCCGCGCTGGCCGCTGAACGAACTTAGCTAGACTTCTTTGCGCCGACGCGCCCTTCGGTGCCCGCCAGCAGATTGGCGATGTTGGTCCTGTGCCGAATGATGAGCACCAGCGAGATCAAGGTCGCCGCCGTCGCCGTGGCGAAATTCGCCAGCAGGAACCATGCGGCGATGGGTGATACGAGCGCAGCAACCAATGCGCCCAGGGACGAGTAGCGCGTCAGCGCAACAGTAATCAGCCATGCGCCCAGCACAATGCCACCCAGCAGCGGCGAAAACATCAACAGCACGCCAAGCGCCGTTGCCACGCCTTTGCCGCCTTTGAAGCCCAGCGTGAACGGAAACACATGGCCGAGGAATGCAGCAACGCCGGCAACAGTGACCAGTAACGGCGTGTCACCGGCACCAACTGGCGCAACGACCAAGGAAACGATGAACATCGCCAGGGCACCCTTCGCCGCATCGCCAACCAGCGTGAGTATTGCGGCGAGTTTGTTGCCACTCCGCAGCACATTGGTCGCGCCAGGATTGCCCGAGCCGACGGTGCGCGGATCGGCCAAGCCGAAGGCGTGCGAAACAATTACCGCGAATGGCACCGAGCCAAGCGAATAGCCGAACACCGCGGCGGCAACAATTGATAAGCCCAAGTCCATGAGTGATTCCCTAGAATGCAGCGATTCTATGCGAGGCTTAGCTAGCACTGGGGTTGCTCAATATGGATTTTATTTTTATCGACGAAATGCGCGTCGAAGCCCACGTCGGGATTTTCGAGCGCGAGAAAATCGCGCCACAAACGCTGGAAATTAGTTTGACATTCGGCGTTCCCGATGAAGCCGGGCGCGATGATGACATTAGCAAAACCATACGCTACGACGAAGTTATCGAGCGCATACGCGCAGAATTGGCAAGGCGACACTTCAATATTTTGGAAACCTTGGGCGAGTATGTGATTGGCCTTTTGCTCAATGAATTTGGTGCGCCGTGGGCCAAAATCAGCGTCGCCAAAATTGGCATCATGAAAGGCGTGCGCCGCGTCGGCGTGCAGATCGAACGCAGTCGCGTGGAGTGACTTGCTCATAGCAGTCTGAAATCCGGATTGAAGTACGCGCTTGACGGCATTTTGTTTCTAAATGATAATGATTCGCATTCGCCAGCCATTTTCATTTCTTCGATGTCGCAATCATCCACCGCGGTTAACACGTCAAGCATCAATCTCACCGAAGCGCCGGCGCAAACCGCTGCGACTGTGCCGCGCCACGTTAACCGTGTCGATAGCGCGCAACTGTTTGGTGCGCACGACGAGCTACAAATCTTGCATCAAGGCGAGATTTATCGCCTGCGGCGGACGCGCTCGGCCAAATTGATTTTGACCAAATAAATTTCTCCCCATGTCGCAACTCAACTACGTCGCGCGCGCCGCCAACTCCGCGCCGCTCACTACGATTCAGTCTCCGCGCATTTCCACCAGCGGAGTGATGGCCGTTGTGTTGTTGCACGGGTGCGTGTTTTGGTTACTGCTGCAAATGAACGTGATACGCCTGCCTGATCCGCTGACGCTGCTCTCGATACGCATGATCACACCGCAAGTCGTTGCGCAACCAGAACTCGAGCCGGTAAAACCAGAGCTGCGCAAACCGCTCAAGCAAGATCCGCTGCCAGCGCCACAACCTGTACGCTTGGCCGCGCCGGCAGATTCTCCTGCGCTGGCAACCACGACCGTGTCGCCGCCGCCGGTAATCAACAGCGTGTTATCAGCACCAACTGCGGCACCAACTGCCATTGCCGCACACACGCCGCCACGCTTTGACGCCGACTACCTCGACAATCCTGTGCCGCGCTATCCGCCGGTCGCGCGTTCGCGGCGCGAGCAAGGCAACGTGATGTTGCGCGTCAATGTGGATGCCAACGGTGCGCCGACGGAGGTCTTGCTGCACACCTCGAGCGGTATCGATTCACTTGACCAATCCGCGCTCAGCACCGTGCGCCGTTGGCGTTTCGTTCCTGCCAAATTTGGCAATACCGCTATCGCCGCTTGGGTACTTGTCCCGATTAACTTTCACCTGAAAGATTGACCATGGAAAACACTTTGGGCTTCGGCCATTTTTTGAGCAATGCAGGCGGCATACAGATCACTTTGCTCGCCATCATGTGCATCATGTCCGGCGGGACCTGGTATTTGATTTTTACCAAGGGCGTGCGCACGTTCGTTGCGCAGCGCAAAAGCGCCGAATTTCTCAAAGCATTTTGGCAAGCGCCTAGCCTCGATGCCGTGGCGCGACGCTTGAGCGATGAGGGTGTGAACGATGCCTTCTCGCATCTGGTGCATCACGGCTTCACCGCCGTTGAGCAGCACACGGCAGGACGCGAAGCGCTCGGCTTGGTGGATGCGGGCACGCCCGACGAATTCCTTACCCGCGCATTGCGCCGTGCGATTGAGCAAGACAAATCGCGCCTTGAATACGGCCAAACATTTCTTGCCACCGTCGCTTCATCTGCGCCCTTTGTCGGCTTGTTCGGTACGGTCTGGGGCATCTATGGCGCGTTGATGGCGATAGGCATGAGTGGCCAGGGCACGCTGGATAAAGTCGCCGGACCGGTGGGTGAAGCGCTGATCATGACAGCGACTGGCCTTGCCGTCGCAATCCCCGCCGCGATTTCCTACAACGCCTTTGCGCGCGCCAATCGCAATACGTTGGCGGCGCTCAATTCCTTCGCCCACGATGTGTTCACCTTTCTTTCCATCGGCCTCAAGACTGCACCGCAAGCGGACGATGTCGCCAGCACTTCGCGTCGCATCCTTGCGCGTGTCGCTGCGCAAGCAAATCAATAAGGAGTATTCAAATGGCATTTGGCTCAAGCGCGGCGCAGTTCGGCGATGGCGATAGCAATCAGGATATGGCCGAGATCAATATGATTCCGTTGATCGACGTGATGTTGGTACTGCTGGTGATTTTTATCGTTACGGCACCGCTACTCACGCACGCGGTCAAAGTCGATTTACCCAAGGCTTCGTCGTCACCCAATATGACCAAACCCGACAATGTGCAAGTCGCGATAGACGCGCAAGGTGTGGTGTATTGGAACGGCGAAGCGTTAGGCCGCGAAGCCTTGCGCGCAAACCTGCATGCCGCCGCCGCACTTGACCCGCAACCTGAATTGCATTTGCGCGCCGAGCGCACCACGCCCTACGAAAACGTCGCCGAAGTGATGTCCGAATCGGCACGTCAGGGCTTGACCCGCATAGGCTTCGTCACCGAACCCAAACCTTGATTTTCTGATCACTCAACCACCCAGCCAGCCAGCCGAAGTTTTGTGAGTTCCTAGATTTCGCCAGCCAGCCAATCACTGACTCCCTAAAGGAAACCACCATGAAACTGTCGTCCAAAATTACGCCCAACGCTGCACCTAAATTCTCTCGCCTCTTGCCACTCGGAGCCATCGCATTGGGCATCGGCGTGTCACCAGCACCAACTCACGCGCAGAGTCAAAAGGACACCGTGTTGCCGACGGTCAATGTCGAAGCCACGGCAGACAAACCTGATGGTTATCGCGCCACCACGACGCGTGTTGGCAAGGTGCTGCAAGACCCGCAAGACATTCCGCAAGCCGTCACCACCATCACCAGCAAGTTACTGGAAGAACAACAAGTCAGTTCGCTCAAAGAAGCGCTGCGCAATGTCTCGGGTTTGTCGTTCAACGCTGCCGAGGGCGGTCGGTCGGGTGACAACATGAACTTGCGCGGCTTTTACACGTTTGGTGATTTGTATCTGGATGGCATACGCGACACCGCGCAGATGAATCGCGAAACTTTTAATGACGATCAGATTGATGTGCTGCGCGGTGCGGGCGCGATGCTGTTTGGGCGTGGCCAAGCCGGTGGCGTGATTAACCAGGTCACCAAGACACCACTACGCACCGAGCAATACAAATTAAGCGGCAGCGTTGGCACCGATAATTACACCGAAGTCACGGCAGATTTGAACAAGCCATTTAGCCAACAAACCGCCTTGC
>JANYAW010000236.1 GCA_025361105.1 Rhodocyclaceae bacterium
GCATGCACCCGAGGGTATTGGGAATTCCAAGCTCGCGGCGCGTGCCGAAAAGCATCTCGGCGTACCAACAACATTCCGCAATTGGCGTACGGTTTGCAAGATTGCGGAAATCGCCGAGGCGCAATAGCCTGATCAATAAAACCAAATGACCTGGGACTACCCTCATCCATTCACGCTGCCGCGCGTCCCGCAGACTGACGACATTGATGGATTGAATCACACCAACAATGCGGCTTACATCCGTTGGTGTGAGCATGTCGCTTGGGCGCATTCCGAATCGCTGGGAATTGCGATGACGGACTATCAGCGTATCGACCGCGCCATGGCGATTCGGCGTGCCGAATATGATTACTTGTTACCTGCTTTGGAAAACCAACAGTTGACACTCGCAACCTGGCTGGTCGCTTGCGATGGCAAGCTGACCATGGAGCGGCGCTTTCAGCTGATTCGCGATGTTGATGGCGCGACTTTGCTGCGCGGCTGTTGGTATTTGGTCTGCATCGAAGTTAGCAGTGGTCGCGTGCGACGGATGCCGTCCGAGTTTATTGAAACCTACATTCCGGCTGTGATTGCACTGCCTGCGGCGAAGTAAATACAGATCTGCCAGGACCGATGTCGCACACGCTTATCGATGCGCTGGGGGCTCAACATTACGCTTACGCCGACACGCCGCGCATCGTTAGTTTGGTACCCAGTCTCACTGAATTGATTTGCGATTTAGAGCTGATAGAAAATCTTATTGGACGCACCGGGTTTTGTATTCATCCGCGCGAAACCTTGCGCGCGATTCCAAAAATCGGCGGTACCAAGGACGTGAACATCACGCGCGTACGTAAGCTTGCGCCCACCCATTTAATTGCCGATATGGACGAAAACAATCGCGAGCAGGTGAAAGAAATGATGCGTTTCGTGCCGCATGTGGTGGTCGTTAATCCGCGTCGGCTCGCCGACAATCTGGCGCTCTACTCTTTGCTTGGCGGAATTTTTTGTCGTGACGACGTGGCGGCAAAGCTGGTTGAACAATTTCACCAGACGCGCAGGACACTGACCTCCAGAACGAGCTCACTGCCGCGTGAAAAAGTGCTCTACCCGATATGGCGAGAACCTTGGATGACAGTAAGTCGCGACACTTATATTTCTGACATGCTCGCCGCTGCGGGCTGGGATACATTGCCCGCCAATTCAGCTACACGCTTTCCGGTATTTGAATGGCATAACAACGAAATCACCAATGTCGAGCGAGTTTTGCTGCCCTCCGAACCTTTCGTTTTTACCGACCAAGATGTCGATGAAATCACCGCGCTGTCGAACAAATCGGTGACACGAATCGACGGCGAAATGGTCTCCTGGTATGGCAGCCGGGCAATTTTGGCGATGAATTACCTCGCCGAATTGCGGCAAGCGACAAACTAATCCTGACGCTCGTGGAGCGCCTTCGATTGCAGTAATTACGCCGCTGCCGAAGTGAGCTTTCGCAAGGCCTGCTCGAAAACTTCAGGTGGCTGACCGCCGTGTATCAAATGCTTGTCGTTGATGATGACCGCGGGTACCGAGTGGATTCCTCGCGCCAGATAATGCTCTTCCTGCGCGCGGACTTCCTCTGCATAGCGATCCGATTCAAGTATTGCTTGTGCGGCGTTCACATCAAGGCCAAGTTGCTCCACCGCACGCAGGATATTTTTGTGGTCGCCGGGATTCAAGCCCTCGGTGAAATAGGTGGCGAACAGCGCATGCTTTAACGCGCGCTGTGTCATGTGCTGATCATTCTCCAGCCCCGCCCAGTGCAAGATGCGATGCGCATCAAAGGTGTTGTAAATACGGCTGCGCTTGCCTACCCCAAATACAAAACCAAGCGCTGCCCCGCGCAGGCGAATGGCTTCGCGGGTCACTTCAAGCTGGGCCGGTGTCGCACCATATTTTTGCGCCAGATGCTCGGTGATGTCCTGTCCTTCGGCGGGCATATCGGGATTCAGTTCAAAAGGTTGAAAATGAATCTCCGCCACCACTTCGTCGGCCAAAGTATCCAGCGCCTGTTCAAGCGCCTTGAGCCCAATGATGCACCAGGGACAGGCGACGTCTGAAACGAAATCAATTCTGATTGCAGTGCTCATCATTATTTATCCTGATTGGGTCCCGCACGAACAGCCTCCACCAACCAGATGGCACCGGCGAGCGTCACAGCACCATTCTTTTCGTGCGGAGTCAGCGCAACTTTGAGTCGCTCGGCTGCCACTGCTCGGGTCTCGTGGCTGGCTTCGGCCAGCGCCGAACTGGTCGAGCCGACCTGCATTACCAGGCGCACCACCGCGTCCACACCACCTTCGCCAGCGAGGCAAACGGGAATATCAAAGGGGCTGATGCTGATACTCGCAAATCCGGCCCGCTGCAAAATTCCGCTCAAGCGCTCACGATCAGCAAAGGCAAACGGTCCCGGCGCATGTGGCACGGGCGCAGGTTCCACGGGGAGCAGATCGCGGATGGCATTCATCGGCGTGCCCGCCCAGTGATTTTCGGATGGCGCACGCCAGCAAGCGAACAGCAGCCGCCCATCAGGCCGCAGATTGGCGGCAATCGTCGCAAAGGCTGCATCTGGATCGGCAAAGAACATCAGGCCAAATTGCGACACGGCCAGATCGAACGGCGCATCGCCCATCCAGACCGATGCATCGGCCTCAATCAAGGTGGCCTTGCCCTTGGTTCGCGCCGCCGCCACTGCCAACATCGCTGCGGAGACATCCACGCCAGTGACGACTGCGCCGCCATCAAGCCAGATGGTGCAGGTTTCACCGCAACCGCAGCCAATATCGAGCACCCGCTGACCTGAGACCGACCCTGCCCGCGCCTTCAACTCGGCCGTGGCATGCGCCAGCATCGCGTCCAGGCTGCCTTGCAGCGATGCCCACTTCTCGCCTACACGTCCGTTCCAAAGCTCAATCTGGGCTTGGTTTGATTCACTCATGTGCGTCACTCTCACTCGATTTTGCGGTACTCACAGGCTTGCGCGTACTGCGCCTGTGACAAAATTTGAGAACCATACCAGATCAGCTTCGACATTGGCCTTTTCGAGCGCCGCCAAATACTCAGCTCGATCCTCAACATGAATCACTGTCCAAGGGTATGTGACCTCGACGGCGCCCCTAACGCTGAATCGGTGATCGTCAAATGCAAGCCCAAGAAGCAACTGCCAGTCAGCGCTCCCAAGGCTACAAGTGAAGAGGCGTCCGAGGCACTTCGTAGGACAAATTCGATCTCGACGCCTGTGTGACTTCGAACACTGCTAGGCGCGCTGCACCGTGCCTCCTTGGTCCGAAAATCCAGCCAGCGTGGGAAATTTGATGTGGCTACCCTCGGCTTTGAGATAGGCAAAGAATGCCTGCGCGACGACAGAAAGCCGCTTGCCCGCCGGATGAACGATGTACCAGTGGCGTCGGATGGGCAACCCTTCGACATTCAGGGCAACCAATGACCGCGGTGCCGCATCAGGCCCCAAGGCATGAAGTGACAATATCGACAGTCCCAAGCCGCCAGCCACCGCCTGCTTGATCGCCTCGTTACTGCCAATTTCCATCCTCACGTCCAGGCGAATACCACGGTTATGCAGGAAACGATCGGCCGCAAGGCGCGTACCCGAACCCTGCTCGCGCATCAGAAACGGCTGTCCGGCGAGTTTCGACAAGGGAATGCGACGGCTACGCGCCAGTGCATGTCCGCGCGGGGCGATGATAACCAACGGGTTCTCGGCAAATGGGTGGCTAACGATTTCCATCCCGCGTGGCGGCACGCCCATAACGGTAAGATCGTCTTCGTTGCGCGCGAGCCTTTCAATGATTGCGCTACGGTTGCCGACCTCGAACGCCACCTCCACGCCGGGATGAATCTGACAGAACGGCCCTAACAATCGCGGAACAACGTATTTCGCTGTCGTCACTGCGGAGATACGCAGCCGACCCTGCTTGAGACCCTTCAGGTTGGCCACCTGCATTTCCAGGCGTGCCCAGGCGTCGAACATCTCTGCGCTAGTGGCCTGGAGCATGCGGCCAGCGTCGGTAAGAAAAACGCGCTTGCCAAGCTGCTCGAACAGCGGCAGGCCGACCGCTTCGCTCAACTGCTTGACCTGCATCGATACCGTCGGCTGGGAGAGGTGCAATTCGGTGGCGGCTCGGCCGAAACCGGAATGCCTTGCCACCGAGTCGAAAACACGCAGTTGGCGCATCGTTGCCGGCAGGCGTTTTGCGGGATTCTTATCCATAGATAAATATCTATCATTATTGTCAATAAATATCATTTTACTCTATTAAATAACCTACCTAAGATGTACGAACATTCTGTCTTGAAAGGTACAACATGTCCGCATTCGCCAGCCTGCTCACACCCGCCGTAATGTTTTTTGTCCTCGGGGTTGGAGCTCAAGCCTTTCGTTCAGACCTGAAATTCCCGCCCGACCTCGTCAAGGCCTTGTCGATTTACCTGCTCGTTGGTATCGGGCTGCACGGTGGAGCAGAGCTCGCCAACGCCAGCCTTGGCACCGCCGTCCAAGCAGTACTGGCGGCGCTGGTGCTCGGTGTCACGCTACCGCTGGTCGCCTACGCCATTCTGGTGAAACTCGGCCGTCTGGGAAAACTCGATGCAGCGGCGATAGCGGCGCACTACGGGTCGGTGAGCGCGGGAACGTTCCTCGCGGCATCGGCCTATCTCCAGGCCAAGGGCGTCGGCTACGAAGGCTATCCGGTCATCATGCTGGCAGTCATGGAAACGCCAGCGATCATTATCGGATTGGTACTCGCGCAGGCGGCACGAAATTCGGGCGCGGGACCAGCATCTGCAAACGACGGAATGCTGACGATGCTATCCGGTGCAGCACGTCATGGCAGCATCGTGCTGTTGCTTGGTAGCATGCTGATTGGCGCCACCGCAGCTCCCAAGGCGCTCGTAGCGGTGATGCCGTTTTACCAAACGATCTTTCTCGGTGCGCTATGCCTGTATCTCCTTGAACTGGGCATGGTTGCAGCCCAACGCCTTGGCGAATTCAGCCGGATGGGCTGGTTTCTTACGGTATTCGGCGTCGCGATGCCACTAATCGGCGCGGCCTGCGGGCTTGCGGTTGGCCACTACTGGCTAAGCTTAGGCGCAGGCGGAACCACGCTGGTTGCGGTGTTGGGCGCGAGCGCCTCGTATATCGCTGTACCGCCGGCGGTGCGCATGGCGATTCCCGAAGCGAATCCCTCGCTCTACCTGACCCTCTCGCTTGGTATCACCTTCCCTTTCAACGTCGTAGTAGGCATCCCCCTGTATCACTCAATCGCCGAACGGCTTGCAGCATGAATTCCCCTTTGATCAGAGTTGACATTGCCTTGGGTAGTTCCAGTGACTGGAGCGTCACGCAGCATGCTACCCTCGCTCTGCAATCGCTTGATGGCAGATATGAGGCGCGCGAGGTTTGGCGCATCGCACGCTAGAGTTGCTATTCGACTATGCAAAACGAGCGGCAGGGTGCGGGCTGGAGAAGTCGACCAAGAGAGTACGGGCGTGTACGGATTGGATGAGTGTGAAAGTCGCCATTAGAGTCAGCGCTGCAACTACTCCAGAGACAATTGGAATTCTGATCGGCGAGTCTAACGACAATGTTCTATGCGAATGGTAAGCCCCCTACTCCCACTCGATCATCAACGGCACCGATAAACCGTTGTCACGTATAGAACTTTTTTCGGTGAGTAGCATTTCTACCGTCAGATTTACCGTCATTTGCATCTGATACCCCAAATTAGCATTCAGCATCTATTGGCACGTATCGCAGACTATCGACAGCCTGATGAATGTAACCCTTCAGGATCGGTCGGGATCTATCGTTACCTATCGCTGGCAGCGTTTTTCTTGTCCTCTGATCGTTCAGTATCTATCGCGGACTATCGACAGCGCAAGATTTCAGTTCGTCGCTTTCCTCGCGAATCAAATAACCCATTGCGCGGTAGCCACGCTGGCGCTTGTCCCACATCCGTCGCAAGGCTGGATGGGCGGTATCCACGAAGTCAACGATCCGCACATCAATCTTCGTCGCATGCTCACGGTGGAGACGCCCGGCGTATTGCTGCAAGGTTCCCTTCCACGACACCGGCATCGCCAGAACCAGGGTGTCCAGAGGAGGATGGTCGAAGCCCTCCCCTACCAGCTTGCCGGTCGCAAGCAGTACGCGCGGAGCTTCCGGTGGCAAAGCCTCGAGTTGCCCAATTAGCGCGGCGCGCTGCTTTCGTGACATCCGGCCGTGCAGGACGAACGGCGGCGGAATCCTTCCCTCCAATGCCGTCGAGATGGCATCGAGATGGTCGGTGCGCTCGGTCAGTACCAGCACCTTGCGGCCTTGGCTGAAGGCGTGCTCGATTTCGTCGGAAATTGCGGTCGTGCGGGCCTGATCGTTGGCGAGGTGCCGGAACACATCCTGAATTCCCGCGTCGGTCGGGAGGTCGATCCGTGCATGCATCGAATACGGTACCACCTCGAGGTCGTGCGGTGCACCAGCAGGTTTTGCTGCTGTGTGCCGTATCGGGCCACACTGCATGAAGATGATCGGTTGCTGGCCGTCGCGGCGGAACGGCGTTGCGGTCAGACCGAGCACGTATTTCGCCTTGGTGCGCTTCAGAATGGCGTCGAATGACACCGCGCCGACGTGGTGGCACTCATCCACGATGACGTGACCGTAGCTCTCCACCAGCGGGTGCACCTCGCCTTGCCGCGACAGAGACTGCATCACAGCTATATCGATCTTCCCCGTAGGCTTCGCTTTGCCGCCGCCGATTGTGCCGATCGTGCCCTTGCCGACGCCGAGGAAGGCCTGCAGACGCTCCTGCCACTGTTTGCGCAACTCGGTGCGATGCACCAGTACCAGGGCGTTTACACCACGCTTGGCGATCATCGCTGCCGCCGCGACCGTCTTGCCGAAGGCGGTAGGCGCGCATAGAACGCCAGCGTCATAGCTCAGCATTGTGGCAACAGCCGATTGCTGATCGGTACGCAGCTTACCGAAAAACGCGACGTCCAGCGGCTCTCCGCCAAAACGCTCATCACGCAGTTCGCAGGCAATGCCGTTGTCTTTCAGCAGTTCCTTTGCGGCATCCAGGCATCCGCGCGGCAGGCCAATGTGCTGTGGGTAGTTTTCCGCGTTACCAATCACGCGTGGTTTGTCCCACACCGACATCCGCATCGCCTGCGCTCTGTAGAACTCCGGGTTCTGAAACGCTGCGAGGCGGATCAGACGGTTCGCCAGGGACTGCGGCAACTGAGCCTTCTCGAAGTAGATGAGATTGCTCAGCGTCACGGTTAGTGACTTCGGCTTTGTCCCCGGCAGCTGCTTCGTGGACGGGGCCGAACGCTTCCACGGCGTAGCCAAGCCTTCTTCGTCGATGAAAGTGACATCCAGTGGATGCGCCCTGCCCGTCGCACGCAGGATGGTCGGCTCGATGTCGTGCGGTGCCATCAGATGGATGGACGCCAAGAACGCCCACTGGTCGTGGTAGGGGTGCAATTCCGCATCAACGAAAACGCTATAACCGTTCTCACGAGGCACCTTCTGCAGGGGCAATGCGATCAGGTTGCCAAAGCCGCCATTGGGCATCGTGTCCTGATTTGGAAACAGGCGGTCGTAAGACTCCAACTTCAATTGCCGGGTTCGCGAACAGGTGTGACTGATGATGGCCGTGCCGAGGCGACGAGCATCGCGGGCCGAGACCCTGCCAGCGAAGAACACCCAGGCATGCGCCCCTTTGCCGGAGCGCGAAATCTCGAGAGCAACAGGCACGCCAAGTTCACTACACGACTGCACGAAGGCGCGGGCGTCCTCTCGCCACTCGGCTTCGTCGAAATCGATGGCGAGGAAATAGCAAGTGTCGTCCTCCAGCAGGGGATAGACGCCAACTGTATGCTCGCCGGCCAGATGGTCGAAGATGACCGAGTCGGACAGCGGAATCAACATTCGGTTACTACAATCCCCGCATTTGATGCGCGGTTTTTCGCAGACACCGGCACGCCATTCGTTGGCGCAGGCCGGTGAGTAACCGGACTTGGTCGTAGTCTTGCCCTCCCATCGAATAGGGTAAACATCCGTGCGCCCGCGGAACAACCGGCGAAATAGCGCCACCTTCTCGTCGGTGGAAAGCCGTGAGGGCTCCGGCGCTGACGCTGGCGATGAGCGCTCTGGCTGCCGCATGCGCCATTGAATGCCGTTCGCATCCAGCAGCGCGATGAGCCGGGCGTTTTCGGCCTTTAACTCCGCCGATGGATCGCGTTCAACCATGGGCTCCATAACCAGCAATCAAGTCGTCCATATAATTACGCACGCCGCTACTAATCCCGCGACGTCAGAAGCCCCGGAAATCGTTTTTCACGCAATTCTTCGAGCACCGATTCCGCGAGCTTCCACCCCTCCCCGCCCATCCTCGCGATCAGCTTTATCCAAACCCGCTCGAAGGCATGGATCGCATCCAGTTCTCCAAATTGAATCCCCACTGGCAGCAACGGAGTGATGTCTTCGGTCAGGCTCCGTGTGAGCTTTTCAAGCATGCGCTGCTCGGCCATCGCGCGCGTGATCGGCTTGCCTTCCAGTGCCAGATAGTGGTCAAAGCATGCGATGACTTTTTCCGGGGCCAGCGGAAGTTGCTCCAGTCCCTGATGCAAATCGAACAGGTCGCGGCTCGCGCGTCGCTGCAGCAACGCGCGCAGCTTCGTACCGAACAGCTCCTCGGGCTCGAAAGACGCGATCTCGGTTTTTCCTCGGTACCAGTCGTTTTCTAATGCAAAGGGATACCGCTTGATGCCGAGCAGGTTCGTGTGCTCCCGGGTGTTGATCTCGACCTTGAGCTTGAGCGTTGCATGGGAATCGACCTCGGGTGTGAACTTGAACACCAGATGCATCGAGTGACCTGCCTGCTCTCGCTGACATCTTCCAAGCCACGATAGTGCTTCCCGGATCGCGTCGACCGTCGCACCGATGGGCTCAGCCTTCACTTGCACGAGATCGATGTCTTCCGAATAGCGCAGCGGCTGCTTGAACAGCAGTTTGTGGATCGCCGTTCCACCCCGGAACGCTATCTTGTCCTTCAGCGTCGGCGCATTGAACAGGTCGCACAGCGCGCGGCTGATGATCAGGTCCTGCTCGACCTGCCTCAAGTCCGGCCAGGGTGCCATGACACTCCACGCCTGCAGGAAGGCGGTGGGAATCATTCTGCGATCTCCACCGTTTCATTGATCGTGAGCTTCCACTTGGCGTTTCTCTCGTGAACCTGCGCCAGTGCTGCCACGATGGGCTTCACGGCGGGATTCAGTGACAATATCGTCTTGGCTTGCCTGACAAAGGGCTCCAGCGCGCGGGCCTGGCGACCGTGACCCGCCCATTCGAGCAAGTAGCCGAGCCGACGTACAGCCGAGTTTTCATATGCAGCCGCCGCCGTTGCCAGCATGCGCGGGTTGGCTTTGGCGCCGATATCCTTGACGATCTGTGCGACGCCATTGATGCCGGCCGCCTTGTGGAAGTAGCGCACGCAGTCGAGCAGCGTCAGCTCGACGCCGGCAACCTTTGCGAAGCCGGCATCGCTCTTCATCTGACCGACCAGCTCGGGCTTGTTGACTTGAGCAAATGCCTCGGGCATCTGATAGATGAACTGCAGGCGGTGACGACCCAGCTCAAAGTCACGCAACTGCCTCGGGACGACGACCTGGAAGACCATGCTGGCCTGATGCGACGAGCCGTGAAATGCCGCCGCGCGCAGCAACGAAATGCGGTAGTCGATCCCTTGATGCTTCATCAGCAGGTCGATCCACTTCACGGGGTCGGGCGCGCCGGCAATCTGGTCTTCAGGGCGCAGGATCAGATAGAAGCCGTGCCGGGGGTTCGCCAGCCGGTGCTTGCTGATTGCCCGCGTGAGCGCCGCAGCTAGTGCCTGCGGCTTTAGGCCCAGCGCAGCGGCTACATTATTCCGGGAGAAGTAGGCGCGACCGTGTTTGAGCAGATCGTCGAGGTAAGAATCGAGGGAAGCCATGCCATAACATACTCAAAACTAGACAAATAATCAATAGTTTTGCATATGATTTGGGCTACTCCCACTCTATCGTCGCCGGTGGCTTGCCCGAAATGTCATACACCACACGATTGATGCCGCGCACTTCGTTGATGATGCGGTTGCTGACTTTGCCCAGCAAGGCGTGTGGCAACTCAGCCCAGCTGGCGGTCATGAAATCCGATGTTTGCACGGCGCGCAGGGCGACGACGTATTCATAGGTACGTCCATCGCCCATCACACCGACGCTCTTGACCGGCAGAAAAACTACGAAGGCCTGGCTGGTTTTGTCGTACCAATCAGCAGCGCGCAATTCGTCAATAAAGATGGCATCGGCACGGCGCAGGAGATCGGCAAATTCCTGCTTCACTTCGCCAAGAATGCGCACACCCAAACCCGGCCCGGGGAAGGGATGGCGATACACCATGTCGTGCGGCAAGCCCATTGCCACGCCGAGTTCGCGTACTTCGTCCTTGAACAGGTCACGCAGCGGCTCAAGCAGTTTGAGGTTCAGCGTCTCCGGCAAACCGCCCACGTTGTGATGGCTCTTGATGGTATGCGCCTTGTTGGTCTTGGCACCTGCCGACTCAATGACATCGGGATAGATGGTGCCTTGCGCCAGCCATTTTGCGTTGGGCAGTTTTTGCGCTTCGGCCTGAAACACTTCGACAAATTCGCGGCCAATGATTTTGCGTTTTTGTTCCGGATCTGTAACGCCTGCCAGATGCCCCATAAACTGCGCTGCGGCGTCCACATGGATGACTTTGACACCCAAACTGCGGGCAAATGTCTTCATCACTTGTTCGGCTTCATTCAGCCGCAGCAGGCCGTTGTCGACAAACACGCAGGTCAGCTGATCGCCAATCGCCCGATGTATTAGCGCCGCGGCGACACTAGAATCAACACCGCCGGAGAGGCCAAGAATCACTTCTTCCTTGCCCACTTGCGCACGAATTTTTGCCACCGCTTCGTCGACGTAGCCGGGCATCGTCCAGTCGCGCTCACAGCCACATATATCATTAACAAAACGCGCATAAATCTCGCGGCCCTTGAGCGTATGGGTAACTTCAGGATGGAATTGCACGGCATAAAAGCCTCGCGCTTCGTCGGCCATCGCGGCAATCGGTGTGGATTCATTACTGCCGATGAGTTTGAATCCGGGCGGCATTTCGGTAACCTTGTCACCATGACTCATCCACACATCAAGCAGACCGTGGCCTTCGGCATTGGTTCTGTCGCTGATGCCTTCAAATAATTTTGAATGCCCGCGCGCGCGCATTTCGGCGTAGCCGAATTCACGCGTCGCGCTGCCTTCGACCTTGCCGCCAAGCTGCGCCGCCATGGTTTGCATGCCGTAGCAAACGCCAAGCACCGGCACGCCAAGTTGGAACACCACATCGGGTGCTTTCCACTCGGCCGCTTCATACACGGAAGCGTGGCCGCCCGACAAAATTATGCCGCTGGAATTGAATTCCCTGATGAAATCTTCAGATACGTCAAACGAATGTAATTCGCAATAAACCTGCTGCTCGCGGACGCGACGGGCAATCAGCTGGGCGACTTGTGAACCAAAATCCAGAATGAGAATTTTCTTGTGGGTCATGACCTTTGTCCTATATCGTGGAATGAAAAAGGCGGCTCAAAAATACCGCGAGCCGCCGTGATGCTAAGTCGTCACGATGTTCAATCGATATGGTAATTCGGTGCCTCTTTGGTGATCTGTACGTCATGCACATGGGATTCGCGCATTCCGGCTGAAGAGATTTCAACAAACTCGGCGCGTGCGCGCATGTCTTCGATGGTCGCGCAACCGACATAGCCCATTGAAGCCCGCAAGCCGCCCATCAATTGATGTATGACCGCGCTGACCGGACCTTTGTACGGCACGCGCCCTTCGATGCCCTCCGGCACCAGTTTTTCGACATTGGAATCGGAATCCTGAAAATAGCGATCTGCGGCACCATCTTTCATCGCCGCCAAAGAGCCCATGCCGCGATAGGATTTGTATGAACGACCCTGATATAAAACCGTCTCGCCCGGCGCTTCTTCCGTCCCGGCAAACAGACCCCCGAGCATCACTGCACTGGCGCCAGCCGCAATGGCTTTGGAGATGTCACCGGAATAGCGAATGCCACCATCGGCAATCAGCGGCACACCGCTTGCTGCCAAAGCCTTGGCGACGTTATCGACCGCCGTAATTTGCGGCACACCAACACCGGCGACGATGCGCGTAGTGCAAATCGAGCCAGGGCCGATACCGACTTTGACACCATCCGCACCATGATCCACTAGCGCCAATGCCGCCGCTGCCGTGGCAATATTGCCGCCGATTACGTCCACACTGGGGAAACGCTTCTTGACCCATTCAACGCGCTTGAGCACGCCTTCGGAATGTCCGTGTGCTGTATCAACCACAATCACATCGACTCCCGCCTCGGCCAATAATTCGGCACGTTCTTCCGTGCCTTCGCCGACGCCTATCGCCGCGCCGACGCGCAAATGTCCTTGCTCGTCCTTGCTGGCATTCGGATGCTCGCTGGATTTAAGGATGTCCTTGACGGTGACCAAACCACGCAATTCAAAATTGCCATTGACCACCAGTACCCGCTCCAGCCGGTGCTTGTGCATCAGCGCCTTGGCCACTTCAGGTGAGGTACCTTCCGGCACGGTTATCAGGCGTTCGCGTGGCGTCATGATGGCACCAACGGCTTGATCCAGATTGGTCTCAAAGCGCAAATCGCGATTGGTCACAATGCCCACCACCACGCCGCCATCGACCACCGGCAAGCCAGAAATTTTGTAGCTCTTGGTCAGCGCCAGCACTTCGCGCACGGTGAGCGTTGGCGGGATCGTGATTGGGTCTTTGAGCACGCCGGATTCAAATCGCTTGACCTTGGCAACTTCCGCCGCCTGGAGTTTCGCGCTCAAATTCTTGTGCACTATGCCGATACCGCCCTCTTGCGCCAGAGTGATGGCAAGACTGGCTTCGGTCACCGTATCCATCGCAGCGGATACCAGTGGTAGGTTCAAAAAGATATTACGAGTGAGGCGGGTGACTAGGCTGACATCGCGCGGTAATATCGCCGAATGCGCGGGAACCAGGAGGACGTCGTCAAACGTCAGCGCCTTCTGGATAAGTCTCATGATAATTTCCTTAGCTCCAAAACGGCATTATACGCAAGGCTTTGCATCGCGACAAATCGAACAGCACCTTAACGGCGTGTCACCAGCACCAACTGGCAATCTACAAGTTACTCAGCCACCTCTTTTCATCGCCTTGCCCTCAGCGGCTCGCTTCTTTCGCACTTCTTTTGGGTCGGCGATCAATGGGCGGTAAATTTCTACGCGATCCTGGTCGCGCAAGATTGCCTCTGCCTTGACCAGTTTTGCAAACACACCTAGCTTGTTTTTTTCCAAATCAATTTCTGGATATTTTTGCAACAAGCCCGACGCTTCAATCGCTGCCAAGGCTGTGCTTAGTGCTGGCAAGCGCAACTTGACCACGGCTTGTCGCGTTGGCAATGCGTAGACCACTTCGATGCGAATAAATTCAGTCATAAAAAACCTTGCACTAGAATGCGCCGATTCTATCGCTGCGTTTGATGCTGCTTGCATCGTCAACGCATCACAATCACGTCATAAGCCCGCCATGAGCATTACCGAAAATCGCAAAGCCCATCACGATTACTTCATTGAAGATCGTTACGAGGCCGGCTTGATGCTCGAAGGCTGGACACAGAAATCAGCGGCGTAATGTGCGCGCCAATCAAAAAAACTTCGCCGCCTTTGAGCACCACATAGGCCTCGGAAATTTGCGCGCGTCCAGCTCGAATCGACTTGACCTCCCAGCCTTC
>JANYAW010000239.1 GCA_025361105.1 Rhodocyclaceae bacterium
CAACAACGGCGCTCATACTGAACTGCACCAAGAAATTACTAGATCGCATCAAGCCTTCGGCCTTGTAGGACGTTTCATCTGGTGCTTTGCTCGGCAACTGGTACACCACGGTCTTGTGTCACCAGCACATGTAAATTGTTATAAGGCAGCGACTGAAAATTGATACCTTGTTCATGGAATCGGTGGATTTTGGAGCGCCGACGATTGCGAAAGAGGTGTACATGAATACCTGAGCTTCCCTCGAAATAGAGCGAAAATGCAGGCTCACTGAATAGGTATCCAACATGAGCAAATTCACTTCCCAACTCGCTGCCGCATGGCAAAAAAACAATTCCTTGCTCTGCGTCGGACTAGATCCCGACACCACGAAATTTCCAGCGCATTTGCGTGATGAACCCGATGCGATTTTTGAATTTTGTTGTGCGATTGTCGATGCCACCGCCGATTTAGTTTGTGCGTTCAAACCGCAAATTGCCTACTTCGCGGCGCGTCGTGCCGAGGACCAACTCGAGGCGCTGATTGCGCATATTCATGCCAAGCATCCCGGTATCCCGGTGATTCTGGATGCCAAGCGCGGCGATATTGGCAGCACGGCGGAACAGTATGCAATTGAAGCCTTTGAGCGATATCAAGCGGATGCCGTGACGGTAAATCCCTACATGGGACGTGACTCGGTGGAACCGTGGTTGGCATACAAAAACAAGGGCGTGATTTTGCTTTGCCGCACCTCGAATCCGGGCGGCAGCGATTTACAATTTTTGCCAGTTGGTGCTGACGGTACGCCGTTGTTCGAACAGGTCGCGTGCCTGGTGCGGGAATGGAATGTCAGTGACCAATGCGCTCTGGTGGTCGGTGCCACCTTCCCCGAAGAACTTCGCCGTGTGCGAGAAATTGTCGGCGACATGCCTTTGCTCGTGCCCGGTATCGGTGCGCAAGGCGGCGATATCGAAGCGACCGTGAATGCCGGCAAGACCACGAGCGGAACCGGCTTGATGATTAATTCATCCCGCGCGATTTTGTATGCCGGCAAGGGCGAAGATTTCGCAGAAGCAGCACGCAAAGTGGCGCTGGAAACACGTGATGCGATCAATCGCTATCGGTAATTTTTCAGCTCAAACCAACTCATACATCCGTCGGGAACTTGTAGTCCTTGAACTGCTCACGCAATTTCGTCTTGAGCAATTTCCCCGTCGCCGTGTGCGGTAGTGCATCGGCGAACACGACGTCATCCGGCATCCACCATTTGACAATTTTGTCTTCCAAAAATTGCAAGATTTCCGTCTTGTCCAATTCCTGATTGGCTTTTTTGACCACGATCATCAATGGGCGTTCCTGCCATTTTGAATGTGCCACACCTATGACTGCCGCTTCTTGCACGCTGGGGTGGGCGACGGCTGCGTTTTCCAAATCGATGGATGAAATCCATTCGCCGCCGGACTTGATCACGTCTTTGCTGCGGTCGGTGATTTGCATGTAGCCATCGGGGTCGATGGTCGCTACATCGCCGGTGTCGAAGTAACCCTCGGCATCGAGGACTTGCCCGCCGTCGTCGCGATAGTAGCTGTCGACTATCCACGGGCCGCGCACCATCAAATGGCCAAACGCTTTGCCGTCATTGGGCAGAACTACGCCCTCGTCGTCGCAAATTCGCATGTCCACGCCGAACACTGCGCGGCCTTGTTTGGCTTGAATATCCAGGCGCTGCGATAAGTTGTAGTCGCGATGTTTGGGCAGTAAATTACACACCGTTCCCAATGGCGACATCTCGGTCATGCCCCAGGCGTGCATGACGAAGGCACCGAAGTCGGTTTCAAATCGCTCGCTCATTGCGCGTGGCGCACTCGACCCGCCAATCAATACACGGCGCAACACCAGATCATTTTTTGGCACCAAATTGTTGGTGTCGACATGCCCGAACAACATCAACCATACCGTCGGCACACCAAGCGCCAGCGTCACACCCTCATCCTTCATCAGCGCATACACGCTGGCGCCATCGAGCGCGGCACCTGGCATCACCAGCTTGGCGCCGCACATCGCGCCAGCGTAAATCATGCCCCAGGCATTGGCGTGAAACATCGGCACGATCAACATCACTGTCTCGTTGGTACCCAAGCCCAAACCGTCGGTCGTGCATGCCAGCATCGAGTGCAGCAGCGTCGAGCGATGCGAGTACAAAACGCCTTTGGGATTACCCGTGGTGCCGGAGGTGTAGCACAGTGACGAAGCCGTGTTTTCGTCGAACTGCGGCCATTCGTATTCGCCCGATTGTGCGGCCAGTAAATCTTCGTAGCAAATCAAATTGGGTATTTTGCTATTCGCTGGCATATGCGCCTGGTCGGTCATCAACACAATGCCTTTGATCGTTTTCAACTGCGGCGCGAGCGATTCAACCAGTGGCAAAAATCCCAAATCGAAAAACAAAAAACTATCTTCGGCGTGATTGGCGATGTATTCAATCTGCTCGGGAAATAGACGCGGATTGATGGTGTGCAATACCGCGCCAATGCCCGAAACACCGAAATACATTTCCATATGGCGATAGCCGTTCCAGGCCAACGAGGCAATGCGATCTCCGTTTGCCACACCAAGCGCGGTGAGCGCATTGGCCAACTGTTTGGAGCGCCGGGAAATGTCGGCATAAGTGCAGTGGTGAATCGGCCCTTCGGAAGTGCGAGAGACAATTTCTGCAGCAGGATGACACTGCGCCGCGTGCTCAATCAGCATGGAAATCAGCAGTGGTCGGTTTTGCATTCGTCCTAACATTTTTTCCTCGCTATCGGATCCTGTCCGCTGGTGGCTCGTTGGTGCTGATGATGGAATGGCCCGTTCACCGGTCACACGCC
>JANYAW010000255.1 GCA_025361105.1 Rhodocyclaceae bacterium
TCATGATTTCGATGGGCATGGGCGATCACGCTGAACAAACCTTGATTGATTACATACTCGAAGACCCAAAACGCGATCTCGGCCCATGGCTTAAAGCGCTGGAAATTTATCGGAAGTCTGGGCGGCGTAGCGAATTTGAGGAATTGGCAATCTCCCTGCGCAAGAATTTGAATGTCGCGCCGGATGCGTGGGATGCAGTAGCGCCACTAGAGCGACCGACGCTGGAAGGGTTTTCTCGGGTCAGCGAGACCGTGCAGCGACTGTGGCCGAGCCCCGAAACTTCGGCCTATTTGGCATCTCTGCTTGGGGATAACCGTGACGGTAGCCGTGCCGGATTTCCGCAGGCGGTAGCCGAGGAAATTTTGTGGTTAATGCGCATTTTGAAAGTGCATCGCGAGCTGGATTAGACGCGTAGCGGGATGTCGCGATAGAACGGCGTATCGTCAGCACCAACTGGCGATTCCTTTCTCATCCCGCAGGCTTCAATTCCGCCAAGCGTTTTTTCGCGTCGTCGGCACTTTTACCCGCGGGAACGTAGCTCAGGAACTGTTGGTACGCTGCAATTGCTTTGGGCTTGTCACCCTTTTGTTGATATGCAATACCGAGGCGATAGTGTGCGCCGAGCTTGCTGTCGATTCTCAATGCGTGCTCCAGCGACGCAATTGCCGCATCAAGCGCGTTGGATTCAAGTTGCGCGCGACCGAGGCCAAAATGCGCCGCCGCATTATTAGGCTCCGCCACTACCAAGCGAGCGAACAAGGCCTGTGCTTTGGCATATTGTTTATCGGCAATTAGGGCAAAGCCCAAAGAACTCCAGGCTTGCGTTAAACCGTCATTCGTCTGCTCGTCAGTGCCGGGCTTGATGCCTGCAAGCAGTGTTTCTGCTTGATCAAATTCCTTTTCATAAACATGCACGTCGCTGCGCAAAAACTTGCCCAGCACTGGGTTAATTTTGCCCATCTCGTCGGCATTGTTGATGGCCTTGCGCACACTGCCACCGGCGATGCCAGGTGCTTGCAAATAATACTGAGTGAGATCGCGCCGCGCCTCAAAATTACCCGGATCTAATTCGACCGCCAGTAAGAATTCTTCTTTAATCCGCGACGCGTATTTCATCATGTCCAGCGGACCCGAGGACAACGCCGCTGCGCCGTAAAGCATGCCCACGGCGTGATGACACCTGGCTGATTTCGGGAGCGCGGCAATGCAGGTGTCAGTCTTGGTAATCGCGACTTCTCGCTTAGTTTTGTCGTTGGTACTGACATTGGCGAGATACCAAATCGCTATCTCATCGCTGGCATTTTTCGCAATCCGCGCATTGGCCAAGGTTTCGACCTCCTGATTCTTGTGCTCCTTAAGCAGCGCTTGAAAATCCGCTTCAGTCGATTGAGCAATCGCGAGCGAGGGGATGGTCGTGGCAAGCAGTAAAAGCGTAGAAAATTTCATTTGGAATTCCATAGTTTGGCAAGAGCGCGCTTCAACGTAACACGGCAAATGATTCTACGTTGTCAGAGTTTTTGGGTTGGTAGGGCGAAATTTATCTTGAATCACCGCATTCAAATTCAATGGCGATGCGATGTTTTGCAACCGGACACCCTCAGCGCTGAGCGACTACTTTCACTAAGCCGCCCACTGTTAAAGCATGTCAACCCCCAAGCCGAGTTGTTAGCGCGTCCTAAGTACAAGAATTGGATTGCTTAAGCCTTGAATTAGGACTGTAATTTCACGCCATCCCGCTGTTTTTCTTTCAATTTTTTGGTATAAAACCTACTACATGTAGTGGTAGCAAAACTACTACACCACTACCAAAAATCATAAGTTGTTGTTTCATTGTAATAAATATATTTTCCTTTCAATCTCACGCTTGGCACAGTAAAGTTCGCTCTCGCCGTAACGACTTGCAACAAGCGCAACACGCACGTGCAGGGCATTTTTTTGATTGTTTCACCATCATCTTCGGACACCAAAATGACAAACACAACAGAGACAACCGAGGAATCAACGACTGAGATTCACACTGGACAAATGGATTTGCCACTACCACAGGAAATTTGTGGAGAAGTGCTAATAGAGAAATACGCCAAGGGCAATGAACGCGATGTACACGACGTGCGTGGCCGTGTTGCGCGCGCCTTGGCAGCCGTTGAAGTCGAAGGCAAACGCGCGTATTGGGAAGCGCGCTTTTTAGAAGCGCAAGAAAACGGATTCGTTCCAGCTGGTCGCATCAATTCTGCCGCCGGTACCGATTTATGCGCGACTTTAATTAACTGTTTCGTGCAACCAGTCGGCGATTCGATTTCGGACGTCGTCGATGGTCGTCCGGGCATTTACACCGGCTTGTTGCAAGCCGCCGAAACCATGCGTCGTGGCGGCGGCGTGGGCTACGATTTCTCCTCGATCCGCCCGCTCGGTGCGCATGTCAAAGGCACGCAGTCGCGCGCTTCCGGCCCAGTCTCCTACATGCGCGTGTTCGACCGCTCCTGCGAGACAGTCGAATCCGCCGGAAGCCGACGCGGCGCACAAATGGGCGTAATGCGTTGCGATCATCCCGACATCGAAGAATTCATTCACGCCAAAGACAAAGGTGACTTGTCTAATTTCAACATTTCCATTGGCGTGACCGATCCCTTCATGCAGGCGGTGGAAGTCGATGGCGATATCGAATTGGCTCATCGCGCCACGCCGTCAAATGACATCCGCGCCGCCGGTGCCTACCAGCGTGAAGACGGTTTGTGGGTGTATCGCAAAGTGCGCGCACGCGATTTG
>JANYAW010000307.1 GCA_025361105.1 Rhodocyclaceae bacterium
TGGGTGGGTGAGGTGTTGAGCGTGAGGCTTTCCGGTGCCGAACCAGCGGTGCGCGCTGCGCAAATTCGATTGGAGAAATTGGGTGGCGCGAAAGTCGAAGAAGTGCAGGCGCAGATTTTTTGGAATTCCTTGCGTGATGCACAGCATGAATATTTCACAGGTGGCGAGACACTGTGGCGACTGTCAACGCCATCGGTGACGCCTGAATTGACATGGACGAATGAACCCTTGATCGAGTGGGGCGGTGCACAGCGCTGGTTTTATTCCGCTGCCGATGGCAGCGAGATTCACGCGCTCGCCGCCTCAGTTGGTGCTGGCGCTACGGCGTTCAAAAATAGCGACCGCAGCGGCCATGTGTTTGCACCACTTGCACCCGCCGTATTGGCATTGCATCAACGCATCAAAGCGCAATTTGATCCGCATGGCATTTTCGGTCGTGGCCGATTACACCCCGAACTGTGACCGATTGGTGACCATTGATGGAAACCCACTTAGCCGATTTCGTTCGTGATACCAGCGCCGGTCAGGAAGCCGAGGCGATTTTGCGCAAGTGTGTGCATTGCGGATTTTGCACGGCGACCTGCCCAACTTATCAACTGTTCGGCGACGAACTCGATGGTCCGCGCGGGCGAATTTATTTGATCAAGCAAGTGCTCGAAGGTGAAACGCCAACGGCAAAAACGCAAATGCATCTGGATCGCTGCCTGACTTGCCGCGCTTGCGAAACCACCTGTCCGTCGGGCGTGCATTACTCGCGCTTGCTCGACATCGGGCGAGCGATGGTTGATGCGCAAGTGCCGCGTGGACGCGTTGATGTGCTGACCCGCACCGCGCTGAAAAGTTTTGTGCCGCGCGCCATGCTGTTCGGCACGGCGATGAAACTCGGGCAGATGGTGCGCCCGCTATTGCCTCGCGCCATCAAGGCCAAAGTGCCGCCGCTGAGTTCTGCCGGTGCCTTACCCGACGCGACCCATGCAAGAAAAATGATTGCCTTGGCGGGTTGCGTGCAGCCTGCCATGTATCCCAACATCAACGGCGCGACGGCGCGTGTACTGGATCGTTTGGGTATCACCATGCTGCAAGGCCAGACCGCTGGCTGCTGCGGCGCGCTGCGTTTTCATTTGGGCGATGTGGCCGCAGCGCAGGACGATGCACGGCGCAACATCGACGCGTGGTGGCCGCTGCTCGAAGCTGGTGCCGAGTCTATTGTCATGACCGCATCGGGCTGTGGCGTGCAGGTGCGCGACTATGCACATCTGTTGCAGGACGATCCTAACTATCGTCAGAAGGCCGCCCGCGTGGCGTTGGCAACGCGAGACGTCAGCGAAGTGCTGAGTGCTGAAGCGGCGCGCTTGCAAGACATTTTGAAAACATTACCGTCACCCGATGCAATGGCCAGGCGCGTGGCGTTTCACAGCCCTTGCACGCTGCAACATGGCCAGCAGATTCGTGGCCTTGCCGAGCAAATGCTCGAGGCCGCTGGCTTTCAACTAACGCCCGTCGCCGATAGCCATTTGTGCTGCGGTTCGGCGGGGACTTATTCAATTTTGCAGGCAGAAATCTCGCGCCAATTACGCGATAACAAACTCGCCGGATTGCTTGGCGATGCGGCTTCGCCCGCGCGCCCGCAGACGATCGCTAGCGCCAATGTCGGATGCATTTCGCAGCTGGCGGGCGGCACCAGTGTCCCGGTCAAACACTGGATAGAACTGATCGATGAGCGCTTGAGTGGGAATCGATGAGGCTACACAACCGGGTCTCAATTTCCTTCATTCCCGCGAGCGCTGCATACCTTTCCCATCCCCACCCCGGCCCTCCCCTTGAAGGGGAGGGTGAAATTGTTCATGCACCGCTCCCTGGCGAGGCTGCTGCCAGGGGTTTGCTCCTCCCCCTTCAAGGGGGAGGCTGGGAGGAGGATGGGGAAGATTTTGATTCCTGCTGTCTCGCATGCGCCAGTTGGTGCTGGCCATACGCCGTTACACACAGGCATCGGTTAACATTGGGCTGACAAATGGTGAGTGCCCTTCCCCGTTTGCGGGACAAGGGCGTTGATGACGAGTGTTTCTGGAAAACAAAGACATCGGTTTCGTCAATCCCGCACAAACCGCCGAAGTAAAAATCGAAACCTTTCCCTTCACCAAATACGGCACCATCACAGCGCAGGTGATGCATGTCTCGCACAATGCCATCAATGACGAAAAACGCGGACTGATCTATTCGGCGCGAGTGAAGATGGAGAAAGCAACCATGCAAGTGGAAGACAAAACCGTAAATCTGTCGCCGGGCATGGCGGTGACGGTGGAGATCAAGACGGGACGACGGCGAGTGATTGAGTATTTCTTGAACCCCTTGTTGCAGTATGGGAATGAGAGTTTGAGGGAGCGGTGAGCAAATGGCTATTTGGATAACGAATGAAAGGGACTGATTAAATGAATGCTGTACCGATGTTGCCTCAGGTAGTACGCAAGTTGGCTTTCCATGCCGTCATGCTTGGTTTTGTGACAAGCGTGCCGATGGTCTACGCTCAATCAAGTTCGCCGCAAACAACGCCTGCTGTACCCGAGCATTCAGGCTACCCATTGGACAATGTTCCATTGGATCAACGATCCCCAGAAGACAGAATTTTTAAGCACAGCTATGAGGATGCCAACACGTTCAAGCATGGCAAGCCTTTCTGGAGCGATCCTTTCATTTGGGTCTACACGGAAGCATTCGCCGACAAATTCCGTATGCCGCGCAAGTGGATTGATCCGAATCTCAAAGGCGCACTTGCAATTGCATGGCGCATGACCACTACAGGAAAAAGTATGTGTGGCTATGGCCATAATGCCAATAGTTGCTGGCCAACCTTGACTTGTCAGCTTGACATCTACTTCGATAGCAAAACGCCGTTGCCGTGGAACTACACCGATGTAGTACGTGACAACATGATCGACGGGCAGACATCCGATAGTTACTTGCCGCGACTGTCACCAAATTCAAAGTGGTGGCGGTACATCGATGGTTTCAATGTACCTAGTCAAAAAGGACCGGTCCTGCCAACATCTCAAGTACAGCTACGCTACCTCGACGGTATGGTGCGTAGTGAGGGACTTCGACTGTGGCTCTTTGACCGTGAATACGAACCAGACGTCGTGCTGCTGAGCTACACGAATGCATGCACCAGCGCTCACCGCGATGGTGCTGCACAACTGCCTTACTACACCAAGGCCGAACTGGATCGAACCCGTGGAGTCAATCCAAGACCCATTCATGTGGTGGATATCCCTGAAGTCTTTGTCAAAAAGATTAGCGCCGCATATATCGAGCAAAAGCAACCCAACGAAGAAGCAACGAAGCGGTTGTATGAGGACTTTTTACGAAGCCGCGGAATTCCCGCACCTTCCAGCAACTCTCAAAAGTAGCACGATGAACTATTCAAGTTTACTCAGCTTCACCCGGCGCACTTAATCAAAAAGGAAAACGCATCATGCCAACTCAAGCACAGCAGATTCAAACGGGTGACCAAATGGCCAATTGGGTGTACAAACCAGGTAGCACGCTTCCTCAAGGGTTAATCAATGATGGCTGGATAAAGATTGGAGATGTCGATGGGAAGGGGACTGGATTCGAAGCCGTGATTCTGCAAAATACGACCACAGGCAACTATCACATGGCAGTAACTGGCACAAACGAAGTTGCGGACGTAAAAGTTTGGCACTCGGCAGTTTTTGGTTATGAGGCTAACAAAGCACAGATCGACGTCGCGCTAGGAGCAATGAAGCAACTTAATGATCA
>JANYAW010000322.1 GCA_025361105.1 Rhodocyclaceae bacterium
CCCCATCGTCCAGGGTCCCACCAAAACGGGCTCGGACTCGCCATCAATAATCATCTCAACCGCCCAACCTTCGTCATCTTCGTTCTTGATAACACGCGCCGTCCAACCGTTGTTTTGCCACAGGCGCGGCTCCTTGATGGCATCAAAGGTGCTGGGTTGGGTGTTGGTGTTTAAGGTCATGGAGAGAATTTTACCTTCGGGAATTTCACTCGCCTCAAAACCTCACTCTCGCTTATCCTGCAATTGCCCTTTGGTGCTGGTGATACGCCGTCGGCGTAATCGCTTTACGAATTTTTTGGAGTGAAGTAAATGCAGGCAGAACAAATCGTACTCCGCGACATCGTGCTTATCGGCGGTGGTCACAGCCACGTCGTAGCTTTGCGAATGTTCGCCATGAAGCCGTTGCCCGGCGTGCGGCTGACGGTGATTTGCACGGATACCGACACCCCGTATTCGGGCATGTTGCCGGGCTATATCGCGGGGCATTATTCATTTGATGAGGTGCATATTGATTTGCGCCGTCTCGCGCAATTTGCCGGGGCGCGATATTTTCGGGATGAGGTGATTGGAATTGATCGGGCGAATCGACAGGTGATTTGTCGCTCGCGGCCGAATGTGCCCTACGACGTTTTGTCTATCAATATCGGCTCGGTGCCACAGCTTGCGCAGGTCGCCGGAGCCGCCGAATTTGCCGTGCCGGTGAAGCCGATTCGGCGCTTTAACGAGCGCTGGCTGGCACTGCTGAAGCGGGTTTGCGAGCATGCGGGAGACACGACAATTGCTGTGGTTGGTGCTGGTGCCGGTGGTGTGGAATTGATGTTGGCGATGCAGTTTCGATTACGTCACGAACTGGTAAAACGCGGGCGCAATCCTGAGGATTTGTCGTTCCATTTGTTCTCAAGTGAGGCGACGATTTTGCCCACGCACAACACTCGCGTGCGTGCCGCTTTCGCGGCGATCTTGCTCGAACGCGGTGTCGTGATTCATTGCAATGCAAAAGTCACGCAGCTTGATGCGGGGACTTTGCACACCGCAACTGATGCGCGCATCACGGCGGATGAAATTGTCTGGGTGACACAGGCAGGCGGGGCTGCGTGGCTGGCGGATACTGGGCTGGCGCTCGATGGCAAGGGATTTATTCGGGTGCTTGATACTTTGCAATCTGAAACCGACCCGTTGATTTTTGCGGCGGGTGATTGCGCGGCGATGATCAATTTTCCCTTGGAAAAAGCTGGCGTATTTGCCGTGCGAATGGGGCCGCCTTTGGCAGAAAATTTGCGCCGCAGTGTGCTCGCGCAAACGTTGCGTGACTACCGCCCACAGTCGCGTTGGCTGGCGCTGATTTCAACCGGCGATCAACACGCCGTCGCTTCACGCGGCGCAATTTTTGCGCGTGGAAATTGGGTGTGGCGCTGGAAGGACTGGATAGATCGGCGCTTCATGCGCAAGTTCAGCGAGTTCCCAGCGATGGATGACAAACGCGTTTCCGCACCGATGCAAAACTCGCAAGACGCGATTCGGCTCGATGCGCACGAGCAGACGCAGGCGATTTCAGCGATTGCCATGCGCTGCGGTGGCTGCGGCGCGAAGGTTGGTGCCAGCGTGCTTTCACGCGCACTGGCGAACGTGCATCCCATAGCGCGCGATGACGTGCTGATTGGCTTGCACGCGCCCGATGATGCAGCGGTGGTGCGGGTGCCGCCGGGCATGGCGATGGTGCATAGCGTAGATTTTTTTCGGGCGTTTATCGACGACCCTTATGTCTTCGGCAAGATCGCCGCGAACCATGCGCTCGGTGATATTTTTGCGATGGGCGGCGAAGCGCAATCGGCTACCGCGATTGCAACCGTGCCGCCCGGATTGGAGGCGAAGGTTGAGGACACGGTATTCCAAATGATGTCCGGCGCGGTGTCGGTGCTTAACGATGCCGGTTGCGCCTTGGTTGGCGGACATACCGGCGAAGGCAAGGAGTTGGCGCTGGGCTTTGCGATCAATGGACTCATCACCGAGAAGCTCGACGGCGTGATGCGCAAAGGTGGCATGCAAGCGGGCGATGTACTAATTTTGACCAAGCCGATTGGCACCGGCACACTATTCGCCGCGCATATGCGCAATCAGGCGCGTGGACGTTGGATCGATGCGGCGCTGGCTTCGATGCAAATTTCAAATCGCGCCGCCGTGCCCTGCCTAATCACCCACGGCGCAACGGCTTGCACCGATCTCACCGGCTTTGGCTTGCTCGGTCATTTGGTAGAAATGACGCGACCATCAGGCGTCGACGCACAGATAAATTTGTCGGCGCTGCCGCTACTCGACGGCGCGGTGGAGTGCGTGGCAGCAGGTATCGTAAGCTCATTGCAATCCGCCAACGTGCGCTTGCGCCGCGCCTTGCAAAATCAAGCAGCCTATGTCAATCACCCGCGCTACGCGTTGCTGTTCGATCCGCAAACGGCAGGCGGTTTGCTGGCCAGCATACCCGCCGATCAGGTTGATGCCTGCGTCGCCAAATTGCGCAGTCTGGGTTATTTGAATACGGCCATCATCGGGAAAATATTGCCGCAGGGTGATGCTTTGGCACCGATTGTGCTGAGTGAGTGATTGTGGGACGGCGTGTGGTCAGCACCAACTGATGGTGGTCTTGGCACTACAAAACCGGCTATCAAGTTTCACGAGTGACTGATGACAAAATGAAAATGATTTGGTCTGGCTGAATACCGGCGATAAGTCTCGCGGCGAAGCCGGTAGACTTGCAAAGTTTCAATCTCAGCAGGAGGCAACAATGTCTGAACATGGATTTCACGTACACGGTCCGCATGATCA
>JANYAW010000325.1 GCA_025361105.1 Rhodocyclaceae bacterium
ACCCTGAGCCTGCACGTAAGCGGCGTATGACTGGTGAACCGGCCAGTCCCTCACCAAGCTCAACTGGTGACCTATGCGGCATGTCGATCTCTCAAATTGCGCTATGCCAGACCTGTCCCAAGCGACGTGCTACAAAACCGGATATCCAGTTTCACGAGTGACTGACGGCAAAATGAAAATGATTTGGTCTAGCTGAATACCGGCGATCAGTCTAGCGGCGAAGCCGGTAGACTTGCAAAGTTTCAATCTCAGCAGGAGGCAACAATGTCTGAACATGGATTTCACGTACACGGTCCGCATGATCATGAACTCGAACACGCGCAGCACGCTGAACATGGCGATGGGATGATTAACCAGATTGCCATGTTCACTGCCATCATCGCCACCGTGGGCGCGATTTTTTCCTACATGGGTGGAGCGACGCAGGCGAATGCTGGTTTGTTCAAGAATTCAGCGGCGATCAAGAAGACCGAGGCTTCCAATCAATGGAATTATTTTCAGGCCAAGAGTACCAAACAGGCACTCGCCGAGCTGGCGCGTGATTTGGCTGCTGATGACAAAAAGACGGCTTATCAGATCAAAATAGATCGTTACGAAAAGGAAAAAAATGAAATAAAAATCGTGGCTGAAAAACTCGAAATGGAGGCCACGCAATTGGACAACGAAAGCGATGAGCAGATGCATCAACACCACCGCTGGGCGCAGTCGACCACAGTGTTACAAGTTGCCATTGCACTTGCGGCGATTGCGTTGATGACCAAGAAAAAGTGGCTTGAGGTGGCCATGTTCGGCGTCGGGATCGCAGGTTTAGTCATCGGTACCCTGGCAGCAATGCACTATTGATTTCTGAGCTCAACTTAATCAAAGCTAACGGGTGCTCTGGACTAAACGCAGTATTACGATTGGCGATTAAATCACCTGAATCTTTTCGTTTAGATTGCCCGATCAACTTCTTTCGATACATTCAATGGAATTGAATATGGAAAAAACTAATGCGTGGGTGCTTGTAGCTGGCCGGCTCTTAATGGCAGTTATCTTTGTCGCTGCTGGGGCTGGCAAGATAGCCAACTTTGCAGGTACTCAGGGGTATATGGAATCCATGGGGATACCTGGAGTACTCTTGCCGCTGGTTATCCTGACGGAACTAGGAGGAGGCTTGGCTGTTCTCTTAGGCTATAGGGTCAGACTGGTGTCTATCCTGCTGGCGGGATTCTGCGTTGTCAGCGGCATTGTTTTTCACCACAACTTTGCTGACCAAACACAAATGATTATGTTCATGAAAAACTTGGCAATGGCGGGAGGATTCTTAACGCTTTTCGTGTCTGGTGCAGGCACTATCAGTCTGGATGGCCGGTTCCAAAAGAATCAGTGACGATTTGCAATTCTTCCCAAACAGCGAAATAGGGTCGTCGTCAGATTGAATTTAATTAAGGCGATTTTCGCCAGTTGATGCTGGTGAGGGACTGGCCCGTTCACCGGCCACACGCCGTGATCGTTTCATCAAGATGACAGTGCGTTATTCGAAATGACTCCGCCCATCCTGTAAGAGCCCCGCCACAATGCCGCGCAACGTAGATTGCTCGCGCTCCGGCGCAAACAAGAACGCACGCTCGGCGCATTGCTTGGATAGTTGCTGCAGAAAATTTCTATCCTCGTGACAACGCTGCAATAGTTTAGCCAAGGCGTTGACATCATTCCAATCGAAGTAACCAGCGTAATCCGCACCGAGCATGCCGACATTCCCATCGACGCGGGATGCCAGCACCGGCGTGCCGCTGGTCACTGCTTCTAGCACCACATGCGCGCCGCCTTCGAGGTGACTGGCATGCACCAGCACATGCGCGCGGGCAATGCGCTCGCGCGTGGCGGCGTGGGTCTGCGCGCCTAGCCAACGATAGTGCGGACATTCTGCCTGCAAGCGCTGCGCCTGCGCGCCTAGCGCAGGGTCTAGCGGCCCGCCGATGTGATCAAAAAATATTTCTTTGTACGGCGCTAACAATCGAGCAGCGGCAAAAAATGTTTGTGGCGACTTTTCTTCGCGCAGATGGCCGACCATCAAGGCACGCAAATGATGCGTGGTTTTGACCCGCGCACGACGCATTGGGGCAGACTGAAAACACACCACCGCTTTATGCCGAAGCGCAGCGGGCAACGCCAATCCGCCGAGTTCTTGCAGCACGATGATCTGATGCGCTTGCGCCAGTGAGCGTTGTGCGATGGCATCCACCGCGATGTCGCGATACAAATCGGTACCGGTCATGACCAACACCAATGGCCGCGCCGGATAGCGCTGCGACCACGCATCAATAGATTCGGCCGAGCGTTTGGCGTGCAATGCAATCAAACAATCCGCTGGCTCGCCATCCCACTTGGGCAACAGATGCACCGTGTATTTTGCAGCGAGCATAGCCGCCCAGCGCCGCGCAGTTTGCCAATTACCGTTGTTCGCATCGGCCAGCGCGGGCGTAACCAAACAGATCGTGGGCTTGTGTCGTGGATTGGACATGGGGCATTATAGGAAGATGAAAATCGAACTCATCAGCGACACATCAAACTCAGCCAACACCGCCGAAACACCGGTCGAAAATTCGCGCCACGCGACACCGGCGCAATTGGTAGTGGCATTTTCCGCTGGACGGGAATGCTTGCTCAAATTATTCGCGGCCTATCGTGATGCGCTCGGCACTGATATGCGAGTGAATTTATCACCAGAGTTGAATTTGCCTTTGTGGGAAATGGGACACATTGCTTGGTTCGAGGAGTATTGGATCGCACGCAATCCGCTGCGGGCGCAGGGCATCAGTGCCGACCATGCGGTGATGGAAAATTTGCGCACAGCATCGTGCTTGCCAAACGCCGACGCGCGCTACGATTCGAGCAATGTGGCACATGCCACACGTTGGCAGCTGGTGTTGCCGTCTGCAAACGAGACGCTAGCTTATCTCGCCGAAGTACGTGAAAGCACGCTCGCCTTGCTGAATGAGATTGTCATCACGCCAGAGCGCAATCACGATGACGCACTGTATTTTTTTCGCCTTGCGCTGTTTCATGAAGCGATGCACCGTGAGGCGTGGATTTATATGGCGCAAACATTGGGCATTGCGCTGCATGAGGCATTCAGCCGTGCACCAGAGCGCCCACACAATTTGCCAACCGATGATTGCGTGGTCGACGCGGGCAGATGGCGACTTGGATCGACCAACACCGGTTTTGTTTTCGATAACGAACTATGCGCCCACGAAGTCGACGTGGCGGCCTTTGAGATTGATCGTGCGGCCGTGACGTGGCAGCGCTATCTGCCGTTTATCGAGGCGGGCGGCTATACCAATCGCGCGTGGTGGTCGGATGCAGGCTGGGAGTGGCGGCAGCAACAGTCCATGCCACGCTACCTGCGCCGCGTGGGCGAGCAATGGCAGCGCTACAACTTCGGCCAGTGGCAAAATTTGGACTTGCATTTGCCCGCAATGAATCTCACCCGCCATGAAGCACAAGCCTGGTGTCTATGGGCGGGACGACGACTACCGAGCGAGGCGGAATGGGAAATGGCCGCATGCACCCGCACTGCATCAGAATTTTTTTGGGGCGAAGTATGGGAATGGACCAGCAGCGCTTTTGCGCCCTACGCGGGTTTTATGCCACATCCCTATCGCGATTATTCAATGCCGTGGTTTGATGGTCGCCCCGTGTTACGCGGTGCATCGTTGGCGACTGATTTGGCCATGCGACATCCACGTTATAGAAACTTTTTCCCCGCCGAGCGCAACGATATTTTTAGCGGCTTTCGATCCTGCGCGATTTAGTAGCGTTACATTTCAACGGCGTGTGGTCAGCACCAACTGGCGAACACAGGCTTCAACCATCCGCCCAAAACACACCGAACCATTCATCAGCATCGGTCCACTTTGTGATGCGCGTGTAACCAGCGCGGCGCATTAGTGCGGCGAAACTCTCGGGCGTGTATTTGTAAGAATTTTCTGTATGAATTCTTTCACCGGCGCGGAATTGTCGCACCGATTCCTGCGTTGAAACCTGTGACGAAACAGCGGCCGCATCCGGCCAACAGATGCTGACATCGCGCAGCGCTTCCAAATGCATTTCAATGCGACTCTCCACGCGATTGAAATACGCCACATGACGAAAATCAGCGACTTCAAAATTCGCGCCGAGTAATTGATTGGCCACCGTCAACATGTTGCGATTAAACGCGGCGGTGACTCCCAGCGTGTCGTCATACGCGGGTTCGAGAATCTCGCTGGGTTTATTCAAATCGACACCAATCAACAGCCCGCCGCCTTTGGCAGCGAGACGCACTTGGCGCAGAAAAACTTCAGCCGCTTGCGGTGTGAAATTGCCAATGCTCGAACCCGGATAAAACACCACGCAGGCGTCGACACCGGCCTCGTCCGGCAAGTTGAATGCGGTCGAAAAATCCATCCCGATTCCCAACAAATCCAGTGCCGGATGGCGGAACTGTAAGTAGTCCAATGCATCGGCAAGATAGTCGGCTGAAATATCAATCGCCACATAACGTGTCGGGCGCAAAGCATCAAAAAGCGAAGCAGCTTTTTCGCAATTACCGGCACCCAAATCAACCAGCGTGCAGCCCTTCCCCATCGCCGCCGCAATCGCGTTTTGGTGCGTGCGAAATATCGCGGCCTCGGTTCGTGTCGGGTAATACTCAGGCAGTTCGGTAATCGCTGCAAACAGGCGCGAGCCAAGCGCGTCATAGAGAAACTTCGGTGCGATGCTGCTGGCACTGGCAAGCAAACCGGCAGCAAGTTCGATGCGAATTGCGCGCGCATCCGATTGATGCAAGCGCAGCAAGCGTGGAGAGCGCGGCGATGGATGTGCAGTATTGATGCATGAAAACGTCATATAGATAAAATGTCCCTGTGTTGTTGCGTCGTTGTGAAATGTGATGCAAGATTTTCCCCTACCTTACTCCGCACCTTACTCCGCACCTTACTCACTTGTCAGGAGATTGCCATGTTAGATTTTTCTGCTTCCCGTACGTTTCGTTCCCTGCTGACCTGCGCCTTGTTAATGGGTGGCATGGCCTTAAGTTGGCCGGCGCAAGCCGATGAGATATTTCGCGTCACTGCGATTCCCGATGAATCACCGACGGAGCTCGCGCGCAAGGCCGCGCCATTGGTGAAATATCTGGAACAAAAGCTGGGTATGAAAGTTGAATTTACTCCGGTGACCGATTATGCCGCCGCTGTCGAGGCAGTGATTAACAAGAAAATTGATCTGGCCTGGTTCGGCGGATTCACCTTTATCCAAGCCAGCAAGCGCTCTGGTGGCAAAGTGCTACCGATAGTTCAGCGCGAGGAAGACGCGCAGTTCAAGTCGGTTTTTATCACCGCTGATCCGGCCATCAAATCACTGGTCGATCTTAAAGGCAAAGACGTGAGTTTCGGTTCGCCC
>JANYAW010000125.1 GCA_025361105.1 Rhodocyclaceae bacterium
TTGATTGACGCACAAATTGGAATGCGCGCCGTAAGAGAGCGCCACCGAAGCCGAGGCGCGCGAGATTTCTTCCATCGCCACGATGTGCGCCAAATAGCCCATTTTGCTGCCGCCGTATTCCTCATCAGCAGTCATGCCGAGCAATCCCATGTCGCCAAACTTGCGCCACAAATCAGCGGGGAACTCGTTGTCTTTATCAATTTGCGCTGCACGTGGTGCGATTTCTTTTTTGGCAAATTGTTCGACGCTATCTCGCAACATGTCGATGTCTTCGCCGAGATCAAAATTAAGGCCAATCATGAGCTTCTCCGGTGCTTAAATAGTTCGTCAAACAGCTTAGCGCATGGCATTGGTGCACTGCAACCAGAATTACGCTCTAGCCGCTAGAATGCTTCACCGTCTATCTGCCGTCATTGTGATGTTACCCCTGCGGCGCCGACAATCCAGCGGCGCGACTGACAAAATGGAATTTATGAATTCAGCGCTCAGTTTTCCTTTCCCCGATTTACCTGCCACCGGCACAACAACTGCGGTGGCACAGGGCGTCGCGTGGCTGCGTATGCCCCTGCCATTTGCGCTTGACCACATCAATTTATGGTTGCTTAAAGACGGCGAAAATTTCACCGCAGTCGACACCGGTTTTGGGTCTAGCGAAACGATGGCCGCGTGGGATACGATTTTATCGGGCAAAAATTTGGTACGCAGCATCGTTACCCACAGTCATCCCGATCACTTGGGCTTGGCTGGTTGGCTGGAAGAAAAATACGGCGCGCAAATGTGGATGTCGCAAGGTGATTACACCGTCGCGCATCTGATTAACGCGCAAATCGGCGGCTATGCAGTACCTGCGATGCTGGAATTTTTTGCCCGTCACGGGTTGGACAGTGCTCGACTCGCAGCACTCGACAAGCGCGGCAACGCCTATAAGAAAGGCGTGCCGGAAATTCCCGGATCGTATCGGCGACTATTCGATGGCCAAATAATTTGCGTTGGCGAAAATGAATGGCGCGTGATGATGGGCTACGGCCATGCTGCCGAACACGCCAGTTTGTATTGCGAAAAATTGGGTGTGCTGATTGCGGGCGACATGCTGTTGCCACGCATCTCGACCAATGTCGCGGTACAGCCGACCAACCCCGACGACGATCCCTTGCAATGGTTTTTGGACGCAACCGCCGCCTATCGTGCTTTGCCCGACGACACGCTGGTATTGCCTTCGCACGGCAAGCCATTTCGCGGCATCAATGCACGCGTCACGCAGCTTCACGATCACCACGCGGAGCGTTGCGCACGCTTGATTGAAGCTTGTGCCACACCCAAACACGCTGCCGAATTAATTCCTGTTTTATTTGACCGCGACATCGCTGATGCTCATCAAGTTATGTTTGCCATAGGCGAAGCGATTGCGCATTTGAACCACCTGATGCATACCAACCGCCTGAGGCGCATCATTGCTGACGGCATACTGAGGTTTGAAACGATATGACAAACGCTATGACAAACACTGTCGAAAAAATTGACCCAAAACAGGTTGCCACCATTACCGCCGAAGTTGCACAGCGCGCAGCCAAATTATTGGCGGCGCAATTGAAACGCACGGTGACGCGTGGTATCAAAAAGCCCAGCGACGATTTGGGAATCGCCGCGGCTTACAAGGAAATGATAGGCAAGATGCTGGCCAATCCGGCCAAGCTGGCGCAAGCGCAAATGGCGATGGCGATGGACTTCATGGCCTTGGGTCGCCACACCATGATGCGTGCCGCAGGGATAGATTCCCCGCCGGTCGTCATGCCGAGAAAAGGCGACAAACGCTTTGCCGATGAGGAGTGGGAAAGCAGCGTGGCGTTTGATTTCATCAAACAAAGTTATCTGATTGCCGCCAAGCACATCACGCGCAGCGTCGGTAATGTCGATGCACTGGACGAAATTTCACGCAAGAAAGTGGAGTTTTTCACCCGCCAAATGCTGGACGCTTTGGCACCGACTAATTTCGTCATGAGCAACCCGGTGGTGCTACGCGAAACGGTCCGTACGCGTGGGCAAAATTTGCTCAAAGGCTTTCGCAATTTGCTCAAGGATATCGACCCGGCGAGCGGTCAATTGCGTGTGCGCATGACTGATGCCAGCGCTTTCAGGCTGGGTGAAAACGTTGCCAGCACGCCGGGTAAAGTGGTGTTTCAAAACGAGATGATTCAACTCATCCAATTCATTCCCACCACCGCTAAACAATTCAAACGGCCGCTGCTGATTTTGCCGCCGTGGATTAACAAATATTACATTCTCGATTTGCGCGAGAGTAATTCATTCATCAAATGGGCGACCGATCAAGGCCACACGGTGTTTGTCGTGTCGTGGGTGAATCCCGATGCCAAGCTGGCGCAAAAAGGTTTTGACGCTTATCTCACCGAAGGCGCGCTGGCCGCGATTGATGCAGTCTGCGAGCAAACCGGCGAAGCAAAATTAAATGTGATTGGCTATTGTCTGGGCGGTACTTTGCTCGGCTCGACAATGGCTTACATGGCCGCGAAAAATGACCAGCGCGTTGCCTCTGCCACATTCTTTGTCGCGCTGCTCGACTTCTCGGTACCCGGCGAACTGGGCGTGTTCATCGACGAAAAGCAGGTTGAAAATTTGGAAAAGAAAATGGCCGAGCGCGGATTTTTGGAAGGCTCAGAAATGGCCGGTACTTTCAATATGCTGCGCTCCAATGATCTGATTTGGACTTTTGTCGTCAATAATTATTTGATGGGCAAAGAACCGTTTCCTTTCGATTTGCTGTTCTGGAATTCCGATGCCACGCGCATGCCCTACAAAATGCACAGTTTCTATTTGCGCAATATGTACCTCAACAATTTGCTGCGCGAACCCGGCGGCATCACGTTGTTGGATACACCGATTGATTTGAAGAAAGTCAAAACGCCCGCCTATTTCATCTCAACGGTCGAAGATCACATCGCGCCGTGGAAAGGCACCTATCTTGGTTCGCAAGCACTGGGCGGACCGGTGCGTTTTGTACTCGGCGGATCGGGCCATATTGCGGGAATCGTCAATCCGCCTTCGGCAAATAAATACGGCTATTGGACCAACGAAGCCAGGAAAAATCCGGCCAAACCCGACGACTGGTTTTCCGCTGCGACGCAACACGAAGGCTCGTGGTGGAACGATTGGCAGGCTTGGATTAGCGGCTTG
>JANYAW010000363.1 GCA_025361105.1 Rhodocyclaceae bacterium
GACCTTCATGTCTTCAAATTGCAGCTTGGGATCACGTACGGAGTTCTGCAAAAACGTCTGCAAATCGCGCCGAATTTTGAAATTTTCTATCACTTTGAAGGGCGACATTTTCAGCCCCTCATCATATTTGCTCTCTGCCGCTGCGGGCATACCGCCGGGTTCGCATGAGCCGTTTTCGCCTTCATGAATGGTCGCCGAAATCCACGCAATGCGCCGCCCCTTCCAAAACAGCGGCATGATGGTCGACTGATCGGTGTTGTGAATGCCACCATAGCGTGCATCGTTGTGAATAAATCCGTCACCTTCGCGGATGCCGACGGTGGGATCATTTTCCCAATATTTCATGATGAATTTAATCGGGTAATGGCATGCACCGGCAAAGCCCACCACGCCATGCGGCGCGATCATCGACAAGTCACCGGAATTGGTAAATATGGCTGCGACGATATCGCCCCATTTCGCCCCCGGCGCTGCACCCATTTGTTCAATCATGGTGTTGCTTTCGTCAAGCGCCGCAATCAATCGACCGCGTACTTCGTTGACCAAATGCACATCCATGCCAGCAGCAAAAATTGCTTCCTCGTCCTTGCTGCGCGGCGCGATGCGGTGGTCGGTCATGATCAGTGGATCGGGTGCGCAAAACAGCGTGTTCTCTTCCAAAAATTTGTTGAGAACTTTTTGCTCATCAAAAGCGGGTGTGGGGTGATTCATTTTTGTATCTCCCAAAAATTGTCCAAAAATTTGTCCCGTAATATTTAGTTGGCGCGGGTAAACCACACCGCACCCATCGCCGCCGCTTGATAGTTCCAACCCGGCTCAATCAAATACGTCGTCGTCTTGGTCACCACGACGGCCGGACCGGCGATGAATGTGCCTGGTTTCAATGCCTGTGCGTCGTAAATCGGCGTGGACATTGCGGCTTCAATGCCGACGAAATGACAATCACGTGTGCTCGTTGGCGCTGGCGGGTTCAAACGTTGGTCGCTCGCTTCGAGTTTTTGGAAAGCAATGCCAGCCTGCTCGACAAAACTACACACGCGTATCGTGTTGATGCGCACACCGGCCTCAGTCGCTTGGCTGCCGTCACCAAAGCGTTCGCCATAGCGTCGATCAAATTCATCAATCAAGCGCAGCACATCTTGTTGCGCTTTCAGTCGATGCACGCTTGCCACGACCGCAGTTTGCACGCGCTGATTGCCGTAGCGCATATCCAGTTCCAGTCTGTAACGAATCTGCTCCGGCGCGAAGCCTTGTCGCACCAAGTCATCACAGCCACGTGCTTCCAGTGTTTCAACATGCCGATTGAAGGCATCGTAATCAGCAAAAAACTGTTTGGCATTGGCATCGAACAACACGGTCCAGGTATTCATTTCGTGGATATGCATTTGCGCCGTACTGCCAGCACCAACTGCCGAAAACACTGAAGAAAACGGCGGTGCAAGAATACGTTTCGCACCCAATGCATTGGCAATGCCGCAAGCATGCAGCGGCCCATTGCCACCGTAGGCCAACACGGTGAAATCTTCCGGCTCGTAGCCGCGTGTACGCAGTTCGGTAGCGATGCCATTGGCCATGTGACCATCGACCGTACGCTTGATGAGTTTGGCGGCTTCCACCACACTCAAATCCAGCTCATCACACAGCGCTTCACTTACCGCGCTTTTTGCGCGACGCGGGTTGAGCCTGATATGTCCGCCCGCGTAATTCGCCGGATCCAAATAACCCAACAGCAAATCGGCGTCAGTCACTGTCGGCTCCAAACCGCCACGGTCGTAACAAGCCGGCCCGGGGTCGGAACCTGCACTGCGCGGCCCGACAGCGACCGTTTGATAGACATGATCGTAAGTGCAAATCGAGCCACCACCCGCACCGAGCGAGACCAGATGCACCATCGGGATACTGACCATCCAGCGGTCGATTACCGGATTGAAATCGTAATGTTTCACCCCGCCTTCAGCGACCAGGCCGATGTCAAAACTGGTGCCGCCCATGTCGGTCGCGATGACATTGCCCAGGCCGGTAGTCATGGCCAAATGCTCGCAGGCGGCGATACCAGCCACCGGTCCGGAATGCACGGTTTGCAAGGCGTCGGTGGAATTGAGTTGCGCCATGCCGCCGGAATTGTGATTCACCAGCATCGGTTTGGTGTAGCCCGATGCGCGCAAGTTGAGCTCCAAAGTGCCGAGCCCGTGATACATCACTTGATGCAAAAATCCATCGACAATCGTCGACATGGCACGCGCATATTCGCCTTTGCGACCGACGATTTGATGCGAGAGCAACATTGGTATCGCGCCCAACATATGCCCCGGATATTCCTCCAAAAAAATCTCGCGGATGCGTAGCTCGTGCACCGGATTTACCACACTGTTGGCCAGCACGACCACCAGTGTTTCCGCACCTTTGTCGACCAGTTCGCGTATCCGCAGGCGCACGTTTTCTTCATTCAAAACGAGGATCACATCGCCATCGAAATCGATCCGCTCACGCACTTCCTTAATCATCGGAATCGGCACCAGCGGGTCGGGGCGCTTGGCGTTGGGCACGTCCATTTGCTGTTTGTGATCCAGTCCCGCGCCATAGCCCCGCGCGCGCGACAGCGGCACCGAGCTTTTGAAGCCCATCGTGGTGAGCAGCCCCAGGCGCGGGCCTTTGCGCTCAATCAGGGCATTGGTACCGAGCGTGGTGGCATAGCGCACCGAGTCGACCTGCGAGAGCAAGTCGTGCACCGACACACTCAATTCGTCACACGCGCCTTTGATCGCTTCGTTAAATCCCAAGGCCAAATTTTGATGCGTGGTGAGTGCTTTGCTTTGTATGCAATGCTCGCCCCACGCGACAAAACAGTCGGTGAATGTGCCGCCAATATCAACGGAAACGCGTTTCATTTTTTAGTCCCTGTTCAATGTGAACTCGCCAGTTGGTGCTGATGCGTAGTGTCGGCTTAGTACAGCCGACCCGCTACACAGGCGCAAAGCAGTGCTTTGCGAAATCCCTGCTTCGCCGCCATCAATGTGCATGGCCACCATGCGAATGTGCTTTGCGCTTCGGTGGCGTGTTGCCGGTAGGTGCGACCAAAACCTCATCGCGATCTTTCCATTGCAATTTCAGCGCGTCGATATCAAGTTCGATGTCATACAGCGGCGGATGGCCTGGCGGCAGATATTCCGTCTCCATCATCGTGCCGCATTGCGGGCAGTAATACTCAAGAATCCGGCACCAATCGGGATTTGGCGAATAAGTGCGCGCGTATTTTTTTGGGTCGAGTAGCGGCTTGTGTATCTCGCGCGGATCGCGGTTGTAGACCAGCAATCCGCGCTTGTAGTTGTCGCGCGCGGATTTCAATACCGCGTTGCAGTGACGGCACTCGTAAAGTTCCGTGTCCAAATTGATGCGCAGGTTTTCGGTGACTAGTACTTTCATTTTTTTGCTCCTTCTGGCTCAGCCGTGACTCAAACGCGCGTCAGCAAAATGTCGCCGGAATTACTGAATTCAAAGCGCCAACCGGCATCAATCCGACAGGTGTAATAAGCTTCCTCCAACACCGCCGGGCCTTGCGCCATCGCGCCGCTGGATTGTTCTTCGGCGCGATAAACGGGAACCACCATCGTCTTCTCGCCATCGTGTATCTGTCGCATTTGCCTGGTCAGCGCCGCAGTGGCGAGTTGACCAAACTGACCGCGTAAAACAGGGCGCGGAATCGGTTTGATGACGGTCAGCGCTACCGACAATCTTGTAATGACTGGGATGTTTGCGGGTAATTGATCGGCGACCAGCAAGATACTGTCGTCGCTATCATCGCTAGTGATTTGCAATTGCGTTTCGATCACGCAATCTTCCAGCGCGAAACCTTCTGCAAACATGCCGCGTGCGGCGCGCGCACGCAATTCGTTCAAGCAGGTTTTCAGCGCTTCATTGTTGGCAAGCAGCAGCGGCGCTTCGTAACGGTGCCCGATGTCCGAGAAGCCGACGCCGAAGGCTGAAAACACTGCCGCCAGACCGGGAATTAGAACGCGAGAAATATCCGCCGCCTGCGCAATCGCACATACGACAAAAGGCCCCGCACCACCAAAGGCCGCCAGCGTTGTGTCAGGTGTTATTGTTGAAAGCGACTTCAAACTGTTGGCGACTTTGGCGACCCAAGCACACTCCATGGCAATCACCGCGGCTTCAATCGAAATGCCAAGTGGCTCGGCAATGTTGCCAAGAATTGCCGCTCGCGCACGCGCCACATCAATCTGCATTTCGCCACCGAAATACGATGCCGGGTCGAGCAAACCGCCAACTAAAAACGCATCGGTAATCGTCGCTGATTTGCCACCCAAACCAAAACAGGCCGGTCCGGGCGCACTGCCGACGCTCTCCGGCCCGACTTCTATTTTTCCGTCGACGACGCTAATGATGGAACTACCGCCAACACCCACACTGGTCACGTCGCACAGCGGGAATGACACTTCCACGCCTTCGATTTTTCCGCGCGCATCGGTACGCACAAGGCCGCCTTTCACTTCGCCAATATCTGTCGTCGTGCCACCAATATCCATAGACAGCAAATGCGCGAACTGGTAATGCGCAGCGACGGCTTTGGTGCCTTCCATGCCGCCACGTGGGCCCGAGCTATAAGTCTTGAGTGCGATGGTTTTTGCGACGCGAGCCGACTGTCCATCGTTGCCAAAAATAAGCAGGGGGTTTTGCACTTTGAATCCGCGCAATTTATGTTCGACGTTGAACAAAAAGCGCTCCATCGCCGGATGCAAAAACGCGTTGAAAATCGCCGTCCATGCTCGCCGCACGTCGACTTCATCCTCAACCACTTCATGCGAATACAGCAGCGGCACCGCGCCCAACAAATGTTGTGGAAACTTTCGCAGCAACACGGCTTTTGCACGCAATTCGTTGGCTCGTCTATCCCTACCGCCATGCACC
>JANYAW010000364.1 GCA_025361105.1 Rhodocyclaceae bacterium
CAATATTGTTCAGCGATGATGATTTGCGCAAGCGTAAATTGGATGCGATTGGGTCAAACTCCAATGCTGCGGGCGACATCGTTGAACGAATTTCCCCATTGGTCGTGATTACCAATTGTGGAATCAAACCGCCGAGTGAATCCGCCGGTAGTTGCGTCAGCGCACGTTGATTGTTATCCCCTTGGTGCCCTCGCCGCACTTGCTCGCACTTGCTTTATGACTGCGCGCAATCTGGCGCGACAGCACGATGATGGGAATCAGTCCGACAGCAACAATCGCCAATGCGGCGGTCGATGCTTCACCAAGCCGCTCGTCAGTCGCTAGCGCATAAGTTTGCGTCGCTAGTGTGTCAAAGTTGAATGGGCGCATCACCAGCGTCGCCGGTAATTCTTTCATTACGTCGACGAAAACCAGCAAGCCGGCCGTGAGCATGCTGCCGCGTAGCAATGGCAGATGCACGCGGCGCAAGGTTTCGCTCGCATCGGCACCGAGACTGCGCGCAGCGGCATCCATACTTGGCGTGATGCGCGCAAAACCTGCGTCCAGCGACTGAAGTGCAATCGCTAGAAATCTGGCAAGGTAGGCGTAAATCAATGCAGCGATACCGCCCGTGAGCATGAGTCCAGGATTTACGCCAAAAGCATATTGCCACCACTGGGCCAAGGTCGCGTCCAGTCGCGTGACGGGGATCAGCACGCCGACAGCAATCACCGAACCGGGTACGGCGTAGCCCAAACCGACCACACGTCTGTATAAGCGTGGCAGAAAATTTCGCCAAGAATTTTGCGTTTTGCCATTGCCGGGTCGTGCCGCATACGCCAGCAATAAAGCCAAGCCGACGGCGAGCAATGCGGTGATTAACGCCACACCAAAACTGTTACGTGCGAGGACTAAAAACCGTGAGCCGAATTGCGCGTCACCGCTATCGAAGGCTAGCCGCAATAGCAAACCGGCGGGCAAAATAAATCCAACGACGATAGGAATCAAGCACGCGAGTTGCGCCAGCAATGCACGCACGCCAAACAGTTCATGCGGACGATTGCGCTGATAACTAGCGGTGCCGTGATAGCGCGCGCGGCCACGACTGGCTTGCTCAATCACTAACAAAGCCAGCACGCCGGCAAGCAGACAAGCGGCAAGCTGGGCAGCGGCCACGCGGTCTCCCAACGAGTACCAGGCGCGATAAATTCCTGTGGTAAAAGTGTTTACTGCGAAGTAGGCAACGGTACCGTAATCCGCCAATGTTTCCATCAACGCCAGCGCGATACCCGCCGCAATTGCCGGACGTGCGAGCGGCATGGTGACTTGTCGAAAACTTTGCCATGGCGACAAACCCAAGGCACGCGCCGCGTCGACCATGCTGCCCGCGCGCTCAATAAATGCGGCACGCGCCAGCAAATAAACGTATGGATACAGCACGCAAGAGAACAGCACAATCGCGCCTGAAATGCTGCGCACATCAGGAAACCAATAGTCCGCTTTGTGCCAACCAAAGGCCTCGCGCAAAGCACTCTGCACCGGCCCGGCGAACTGCAAAAAATCGGTGTAGGTGTAGGCCAATACATAGGCCGGCATAGCCATCGGCAGCAGCAGCGCCCATTGCGCAAGTTGCCGTCCGCGAAATTCGTAATGAGTCACCAACCACGCCGCGCCGGTGCCAAGCAGCCCAACACAAACGCCTACACCGATACACAAAGTGAACGAATTGATCAAGTAATCGGCCAGCACGGTATCAAGCAAATGCCGCCACGTCTCGCCCGTACCACCCCCAAAAATATTAAGCACCACTGCCAGCACCGGCACGGCAACCAACATCGCTAACACCAGCGATATTAGGTTGAGCAGCGTAAGAGAATGGCGTCGATGTCGCATAGGCAGGTGGTTTGGATGATTATAATTGAGAGTCACTCTCATTTAGAAAGCACCGCGATGCCGCTGTTGGAAGTTAACGCTGTTAGCTACGGATACGGATACGGATACCATGCCTTGCGGCGCGCGGGTGGCTTAGTAGTCGAGGCGTTTTCTTTCAATCTGCAAGCCGGTGAAATAGCGTGTCTTTTGGGCAGTTCTGGCTGCGGCAAAACCACGGTGTTGCGGCTCATTGCGGGTTTTGAAACACCGCTGGCGGGCACGATTCGTTTGGGCGGAAAGACCG
>JANYAW010000369.1 GCA_025361105.1 Rhodocyclaceae bacterium
ACTGCAACTCAAAAAACAAGCGCGTCGCCGCTTGATTGGTGCGATTGCGCTGGCGCTATTTGGTGTGATCACTTTGCCTATGGTCATGGACAGCCAGCCGCGACCGGCCGCACCGGAAATCCAAGTGCATATTCCCAGCCAGGACGGTCCAGGATTCACCGGCAAAATCGTGCCTGGTGCTGCTGTCAAACCAACACCTATGCCACCCGCACTGCCTGCCGCAGCAATGACAACAGCGCCGCAAGCCGATACGCCAGTGACAAAAGGTGCACCGAGCACACTACCGAGTACGAGCGAAGCCAGTGCACCAGTGGCACCGGCAAAAGTGGCGGAGGTCAAGAAATCCGTGGAGGCCGTGCCTGGCAAAGCGCCAAGTTCAGCCGTTGCAAAACCGAAACCGAGCGCAGGAAAAACACCAGAGCCAGCCAAGAAAGTTGCTGAAGCAGCGAGCACTGAAACAAAAACCAATGACGAGCCGCGCGCATTGGCCGCGCTTACTGGTACGGAGAGTCTTAGCGCGCCTTGGGTTGTGTTGTTGGGTGCCTACAAAGATGCGGGTAACGTTAAGACCTTGCTGGCCAAAGTCAAGGAAATGAAAATTCCCGTGTCGACAGAAAAATTTGAATCGTCGGCCGGCCCCAGAATCCGTGTGCGTGCTGGCCCGTTTGCGACACGCGCCGAAGCCGAAAAAGCGCAGGCGCGAATTCTCACCATCAAAGTACGTGGCGTGCTGTCGCAGTAACCGGTTAACAGTTGGCGATGACGTTTTTTGATTACGCGGTGCTGAGCATCGTTGGTGTTTCGATTTTGGTCGGTGTGTGGCGCGGGGTGGTGAGTGAGTTGCTGGCCTTGGCAGCGTGGGTGGTGGCGTTCTTTGCGGCGCGAGAATTTGCAACAAGCGTCGTGCCGTGGTTCGCGAAATGGGTTGCGGACCCGGGTCTGTGTTTAGCAGCAGCGTATGCAGGTATTTTTGTCGGCGTGTTGTTGATATTTGCAATACTCCGATTTGCCATTTCGATGATGCTCACGGCAGCGGGTTTGGGATTATTGGATCGGCTTTTGGGTGCGTGTTTTGGGGCAGTGCGTGGTGCTTTGATTGTACTGATTGCAGTCATGCTGGCCGGGCTTACACCATTGCCCGCCCAGCCTTATTGGCGCGATGCGGTGTTGGCGCAACCCATAGAAACAGCGGTGTTTGCAGTGAAGCGTTGGATGCCGGCGGATTTGGCAGCACGAATCAAGTTTTACCGATAGCGAGTTTTCGTTGATTGAATAAGTGTCGTCCGGTATTGATAAGGAATAACCATGTGTGGAATCCTCGGTGTGGTCGCGACCTCACCAGTCAATCAGTTGTTGTATGACGGCTTGCAGGTCTTGCAACATCGCGGCCAGGATGCTGCGGGTATTGCGACCAGCGAAGGCGGGCGTTTTCATATGCACAAAGGCTCGGGTTTGGTGCGTGATGTGTTTCGCACCCGCAACATGCGCAGCCTGACCGGCCAATGGGGCATCGGGCATTGCCGCTATCCGACCGCAGGCTCGGCCTACAACCCGGCCGAGGCGCAGCCGTTCTATGTCAATTCGCCGTTCGGTTTGATGCTCGCGCACAACGGCAATCTGACTAATTCCGATCAACTCAAGCAAGACATGTTTTTGCAAGACTTGCGGCACATGAATACCAATTCGGATTCGGAGATTTTGCTCAACGTCCTGGCGCACGAACTGCAAGCCGCATCGACGCAATATCAAGTCGATGCCGAGACTATCTTCAAAGCCGTGTCGGGAGTTTATCGTCGCGTGCGTGGTGCTTATGCGGTGGTGGTGATGATCGCGGGCTACGGCTTGCTAGCCTTTCGCGATCCGTATGGCATACGCCCGCTGGTGGTTGGCAAAAACGATACGCCGGACGGTACGGAATATCTGGTTGCCTCCGAGAGCGTCGCGATTGATACGTTGGGCTTCAAAGTGCTGCGTGACGTTGCGCCGGGTGAAGCGGTGCTGATAGATCTGCGCGGAAATTTCCTGAGTCGGCAATGTGCCGATCACACGATGCACGCGCCGTGCATGTTTGAGTTTGTTTATTTGGCACGACCGGACTCGTTGATGGACGGAATCTCCGTTTACGAAACGCGAGCAAAAATGGGTGAGTTTTTGGCCGACAAAATTCGCCTGACCTTGCCGCATTTGAAGATAGATGCCGTGATGCCGATTCCCGATTCAAGTCGGCCCGCCGCCATGGAATTGGCGCGGCGGCTTGACTTGCAATATCGCGAAGGCTTTGTAAAAAATCGCTACATCGGTCGCACATTTATCATGCCTGGTCACGCCACACGGCGCAAATCGGTGCGTCAAAAACTCAACGCGATTGCGCAGGAATTCCGTGGCAAAAATGTGCTGCTGGTGGACGATTCCATCGTGCGCGGAACCACCAGTCGCGAGATTATCAATATGGCGCGCGAGGCTGGTGCGAACAAAGTTTATTTCGCTTCTGCATCGCCGCCGGTGCGCTTCGCCAACGTCTATGGCATCGACATGCCCTCGCGTAGTGAGCTAATCGCGGCCTTTCGCAATGACGAAGAAATCTGCCGCGAGATTGGCGCCGATGAATTGATTTATCAAGACATCGACGCGCTTCGCGCAGCAGTACGTGCCGTCAATCCGGCGGTGACCCAGTTTGAGACTTCGTGTTTCGACGGGAACTATGTGACCGGCGATATCAGCGCGGCGTATCTCAAACACATGGAAGACAGACGTGATGCGCCAGTGGACGACCAAGACGGCGACGACGGCTATGGCGGTGATAGCAGCGGCGGGCAATTGGATCTCAACCTGGTTTCATCCGAATAAGGATTTGGTCGAAAAAAATGGATGAGCATGAGCAAAATGATTGGGCACCCGAAACGCTCGCGGTGCGTTTGGGCCAAGAGCGCAGCCAATACGGCGAGCATTCTGAAGCGCTTTACCTGACTTCGAGTTTCGTTTTCAAAAACGCGGCGCAAGCCGCTGCGCGCTTCTCCGGGGCAGAGCCGGGCAACGTCTATGCACGATTTACCAACCCGACCGTAACGAGCTTGCAACAGCGTTTGGCGGCGCTGGAAGGCGCGGAAGATTGCATTGCTACTGCAAGCGGTATGGCGGCGATCATGGCGACGGTGATGGCGTTGATGAATTCAGGCCAGCATATCGTAGCCTCGCAAAGTATTTTTGGTGCGACTCAACAATTGTTCGGCAATTTGTTGCCGCGTTTTGGTATCGAAACGACCTTTGTCGACGGCGCGAATCTCGCTGCGTATTCGGCAGCGCTGCAACCAAATACGCGCATCGTATTTGTCGAGTCACCCTCCAATCCGTTGACCGAATTGGTCGACATCGCTGCACTGGGCAAGATTACGCGTGCGCACGGTTCGCTGTTGGTGGTGGACAATTGCTTTTGCACGCCAGCGCTGCAATTGCCGCTGGCACTCGGCGCAGATTTGGTGATTCACTCAGCGACCAAATATCTTGATGGGCAGGGGCGTGTATTGGGCGGTGCGGTGTGCGGTCCCAAGGTGCTGACCGACGAAGTATTTAAATTTCTTCGCACTACCGGACCGACGCTCTCGCCGTTCAATGCGTGGATCATTCTCAAAGGTCTGGAGACGCTGTTTATTCGAATGACCGCACAGTCGGCCAATGCACTAGCCCTGGCGCAATGGCTGGCGCAGCAGCCATCGGTGTCACGGGTACATTACCCAGGATTGCCTACGCATCCGCAATATGAACTCGCCAAGCGTCAGCAAAGTGGTGGCGGGGCGATTGTGTCATTTGAAGTTCGCGGCGGACGCGATGCAGCATGGCGCGTGGTCGACCATTGCAAATTGCTTTCGATTACTGCAAATCTTGGCGATACCAAGACTACGATTACCCATCCCGCATCCACCACGCATGGCCGCATCACCGCTGAAGCGCGTGCGCAATCCGGGATCACCGAAGGTTTGTTACGGATAGCTGTGGGTCTTGAAGCGCAAGTCGATTTGCAAGCGGATTTGTTGCGCGGCCTGGCTGGCTAGCTAGCTAGTACTTCGAACCTCAGTGCGACCAGTCCAGACGCTGAACTTTTCCGGCCTTGATTTCCAAGGCATCGCCACGACCCGTGTCCCAATCTGAAAGCACCCAGCGCTCACTGCCTGTGGCGGCATCGACGATCTCATGACCGGGTCGATGTGTGTGACCGTGAATCATAATCTGGCAACCTGATGCAGCCAGCGTTTGCCTCACAACGTTTGGATTGGCATCCATAATCTCGGCAGATTTTTGGCGGACTGCTTCTGCGCTACGCTGGCGTAGTGCAACAACTTCGGCGCGCCTGGCTTCTAAAGGTTTCGCCAGGAAATTTTTTTGCCATTCTCCTATACGTACAAGGCGGCGAAAATCCTGATAGGCATGATCGTCGGTGCACAGCGTATCGCCGTGGAGTAAAAGCGCTTGCATGGTGTGATTTAACGGCGTGTCACCAGCACCAACTGGCGGTTGCGTAATGGCTTGCGTGATATTCAACACGCTGAGCTCAGGCAACAAAATCGCACCGGTTGCCGCTGCGAAATTTGAGCCAATCAAGAAATCGCGATTGCCATGCACGAAGAACAATCGCGTGCCGCCATCGGATAGCTGTCGCAACTTCGCGACGATTTCGGCGATGAACAAATCATCAAGATTGTCGTCACCTATCCAATACTCGAACAAGTCGCCAAGAATAAACAATGCCTCAATTTTTTGCGCCACACAATTGACCAAAAGGCGCGCAAATCGCTCGGTCAAGTCCGCGCGATCTTGGCGCAGGTGCAAGTCGGAGACAAAGCGGACGGTACCGGCAATGGAGAGCATGCCGTCGCCCATTGCACTAGACGCTAACCGCGCTTTCGATAATCACGTCGTCCTTTGGCACGTTCTGGTGATGGCCGCTGTTGCTAGTTTTGACGGCGGTAATTTTGTCCACCACATCGGTGCCGTCAACCACGCGGCCAAATACGCAATAGCCCCAGCCATCTTGACCCGGATGATTGAGAAAATCGTTGTTGCCGACATTGATAAAAAATTGTGCGGTGGCCGAATGCGGGTCAGAAGTACGCGCCATCGCAACGGTGTAGCGATTGTTCTTCAGTCCATTTGCCGCTTCATTGGCGACGGGTTCGCCGACGGATTTTTGTTTCATGCCCGGAGCGAAACCGCCGCCTTGAATCATGAAGCCATCAATCACGCGATGAAATATCGTGCCGTTGTAGTGGCCGGCGGCGACATAAGCGATGAAGTTGGTGACCGTTTTGGGTGCTTTTTCAGCATCAAGCTCCAACGTGAATGCACCGTGGTTGGTGGTGAACTTGATCATGGATTTTTCGCTAGTAGTCATTTTTTTTCGCTAAGTAATTTGACAGAAATAATAGTCACCGGTGTGGTGGGGACATTTTGATGCGGGCCTGAATTACCGGTCGGGACTTTGGCAATTTTTTGTACCACATCCATGCCGTCGACAACTTTGCCGAACACGGCATAGCCCCAACCATCACGGCCGGGATTGTTGAGAAACTCGTTGTGTTTGAGGTTGATGAAAAACTGTGACGTTGCCGAGTGCGGCTCGTTGGTGCGCGCCATTGCCAAAGTGCCAAGCTCGTTTTTCAAGCCATTGGTGGCCTCATTGGTGATGCTGGCGCGCGGTTCTTTCTGCACCATTTTTTCCGTGAAGCCGCCGCCTTGAATCATGAAGTTGTCCATTACGCGATGAAAAATCGTCCCTGCGTAAAAACCATCTTTGGTGTACTGGAGAAAGTTGGCGACCGACTTCGGCGCTTGCTCGGCGTACAGTTCGACAATCATCGTGCCTTGGCTGGTTTTAATCTCAACCCGAGGATTGGGTGCCGGTTCTGCGGCGAGACTGACGGCAGAAACCAGTAAGCTAAAAAGCGTTACCGCAATAAATCGAAACATGTTGATTCCTTCAAAGTGAAATTACTCAAACTGCATCTTCTTTAACAATCTTCCAGCGTCCGGATTCCTTAATCCAGTATTGACGCTTTTTCATTGATCCAGACAAAGTGCTCGAACGATAGTTCTGATCGAAAGTCACCACGACGTAGTCTTCTGCGCCAGGATTGCGAAACATGCTGATGTTGTTGACGCCAACTTTGATCCACGTTTTCCCGGCGTTCACGGTTTGCTTGCGCGCTAACCAAGCTGTTCGATCCTGTCCGTCAGACAAAAACTCGCGCGCGTAATTTTCGGCATAGTGAGCATCGTCGCGCGTCTCCCACGACACGCGCCATGCATCAATCACCGCGAGCAAGGAATCACGCTCATGCTGCCAATCGTCGTGCGATAGCCATTCGATATTGTTGCTGATGATGACCGGCGTGAGCCCAATTTGCAGCGTCTTGGCCACGACATCGAGGTCTTGATTGGATAACACCACACAGCCATCCGATGCCTTGGGCGGGCGGGAATAAGTATCCGACGGAGTGCCATGCAACCAAATCCCATGTCCGTCGCGACCGTGCTGCTTGTCCCACGCGTTCGGGTAGTTCAGTGGATACGCACCATTGCCATATAAATCAGCCAAGCCGCTACGCGGCAAGCTTGAAGTAACGTGATAAACACCAATCGGTGTCTTGCGATCACCTTCGCGTACTTTGTCTGCACCAAGCTTGCCTTGTGAGATGTAATAGTCAGCGACAAACTTCGGCGTGCCATTGTCATTTTGGTAAAGATACAAGCGCGATTTCTGCGTATCGACGACCACCGCATAACGCTGCTCGGCATGCATTTGCATCAAATAGCGCGGCACGTAGTCCACCGGTGGTTTTGCGCGATAAGCTTTGAGTCGCGCCATCGCTTCATCACGCAGATCGGCGACTTTTTCGGTAGACAAATTGTTACCAACATCGCCAAACGTTTCCAGTGGCCGCGTCCGCGCCAACAACAAATCACCACGTATCAAATGCCCCAGCCGAAAGTTTGGATAGCTCGCCAACAGCGTATCGGTTTGGCGCATTGCCAAATCCAAACGGTTGGATTCAATCTTGTCAAAAATACTTGCCAACTGCGCTTCCAGCCCGCCATCAGATAAGGCGGTGCCGTCATCTCCAGCGACACGATGGCTCGCCAGTGTTGCCTGCGCGAGCCGTTCGGGCTTGGGTAGCATCGCCCATGCCGCGAGCGCGGCAACCACCACCGCAATGCCCGCAGTAGCTCGCATTGCCTTGGCCGAAAAAGAAAAATGCAACGCAGGCATTAGCGTGACCCGACTTGCTCGTGGGTGATTAGCCATTTGCCATCACGATGAACCATTGTGACTGACTTGGTGCTGTTGGCTTTAAGTGACGCAGACCGATAATTTTGGCGGAACGTCGCGGTCGCCGTTTCGCCGGCAAGCTTGACGTTTAACTTTTCGATGCTGACTTGAATCGCGCCGGGTTTGGTAATTCGCTGCTTACGTTCAAGCTCCCAAGCGCTGCGCGAGAGCCCACCCGGTGTTTGGAAATCGGGCGCGTAATGCGCCAGATACGCGCTGACCTCTTTGTTCGACCAAGCGCTTGCCCAAGCATTGAGTGCCTTGGCGACATCAGCACTGTTTGCTGCAGACGCGCTAGGTTTGTCGGCTACTGGTACAGCAGGCTTTGGCGCTTCGACCGCTTTGGTCGGTGCCGTAACCACCGGTATAGTCACAGGAGTCGATGGTGGCGAGGTCGTCGCGACAATCACTGGTTTTGCGGTTTCGATCGGCTTGGCAGCTACTTGCACCGGACTTCGCACGTTGGTCGTCATCAGATCACGAATCAAGGCGAGTTTGCTTTGTGCTGACGCATTTGAAGAATCCAACTGCAATGCGCGGTCATAGGCCTGACTCGCGAGACGCGCATAAATATCGCCCAAATTTTCGTGCGCGGTGGCGTAGGACGGATGTGTACGAATCGCCATTTCGAGCGCGCCTTTGGCTTTTTCGTATTGCTTTTGTTGCGCAAAAATCACCGCCAAATTGTTATACGGCTCGGGCAACTCAGGGTAATCCTCCGTCAGTCGCTGGAACACCGCAATCGCTTCTGTCGGCCGGTTCATTTCGGTAAGTGCGATGCCACGCAGAAATCGCGCTTGTGCATCTTTGGGTTTACTGGCCAGAAATCGATCAAGCTGTTCGAGTGCCTGCGCGTGTCGACCCTCCTTGATGAGCTTGCTGGCATCCGTCAACGTGTCGGCGTACGCTGGGATGCTGAGCGTCATGGCGATGACTATGGCAAGGATTGGAAGTCGAAAAGAAAGTAATTTCATGTAGGTGGTTGCCGGTCAATTGCCCGACCAAGTACGTAGTGTGGTGACAAAAACACGCAGGTCAATCAGGATAAAATCTAATCTGAATTCTACCAAAACGTGCCGCAACTAAGCGCTTCCCTGCTCGCCAATGAAGCGTCGAGAACGCTTGCATTAGCGCGCTAACTTGAGCCATTCCTTGAGTCATTCCTTACGTGTGTCGCCAAACTTTCCAATATGCTGAAAATTCACAATACGCTGAGCCGAGAAAAACAAGAATTTATTCCGCTTGAAGCGGGACGGATTCGGATGTACGTTTGCGGTCTGACGGTGCAAGATGTTCCGCACCTTGGCCACGCGCGCACCTTCATTGCGTTCGACGTGATTGCGCGTTGGTTGAAGATCACTGGGTACGACGTAAGCTACGTCAGAAACATCACGGACATCGACGACAAAATCATTCGCAAAGCGGGTGAAGGCGGCGAGTCGATTGGCGCGCTGACTGAGCGCACCATCGTTGCGATGCAATCCGATTTTGCTGCCTTGGGAATGGCCGCGCCAGATTTTGAACCGCGCGCCACGCAATACATTCCGCAAATGCTGGAAATGATAGCGACTCTGGAGCGCAAGAAATTGGCCTATCAAGCGGGCGATGGCGATGTCAATTTTGCGGTGCGGCGCTTTGAAGGTTACGGAAAATTATCCGGCAAATCGCTCGACGATTTACGCGCTGGTGAGCGCGTCGCCGTCGATACTTCAAAGCGTGATCCACTGGATTTCGTGTTGTGGAAATCCGCTAAAGCTACCGAACCTGCCGAGTCAAAATGGGATTCACCATGGGGTTCGGGGCGTCCGGGCTGGCATATCGAGTGCTCGGCGATGTGCGTAGCAGTTTTAGGGAAGACTCTGGACATTCACGGCGGCGGGCCAGATTTGAAATTCCCGCATCACGAAAATGAAATCGCCCAAAGCGAAGGCGCACACGATGTGACTTTCGCCAACTATTGGATGCACACTGGTGCGCTCAATGTTGACGAAGAAAAAATGAGCAAGTCACTCGGTAATTTTTTTACCGTACGCGAGGCCTTGGCTCGCTACGATGCTGAAGTGATTCGTTATTTTGTGGTGCGTTCGCACTACCGCAGTAGTGTGAATTTTTCGGAAGACCAGCTAATCGAATCGCATGCTGCACTGCGTCGACTGTATACAGCGCTCAGGCAGGATTTGCCAGTTGGTGCTGGCAACACGCCGTTAAATGATGTGAATTGCGCAGTGAATTGGGATGACGATTACGGCAAGCGCTTTAGGGCCGCAATGGATGATGATTTCAATACGCCTGAGGCACTCGCGGTGTTGTTTGATTTGGCTGGCGAAGTGAATCGCGGCAATCGCAGCGCTGTCTCGCAACTCAAAGCGCTCGGTGGCGTATTGGGTCTTTTGCAGCGAGCCCCGTCGGTTTTCTTGCAAGCAGTGACCGGGCTGACAGATGAACAGAGCCTTGGCAACGCGGCAATTGAGGAAAAAATTTTGGCGCGAACGCAGGCTAAGCAAGCGAGAAATTTTGCGCAATCAGATCGCATTCGCGATGAGTTGAAGGCGCAAGGCATTGTTTTGGAGGATGGACCGCAAGGCACTACCTGGCGAAGATCGTGACGGTCGCGATGGTAGCGAGGATTTGTATTTGCGCGGTGTAACATGCAAACGGCTCGGGTGTCCGAGCCGTTACCTAATACCGTTTCAGTTTCAATCGTGGTCGCTGCATTTTCTTTTTTGCGAAGCCAAAAAATCGGCTGGTGCCCGGGAAGGGACTCGAACCCCCACGAAGTTACTCGCTAGTACCTGAAACTAGTGCGTCTACCAATTCCGCCACCCGGGCGGGTGCAAAACAGGCGCGGATTCTAATGGAAAGCCCCAAATTGTCAAACAAGTCAGCCAAAACCAAGACCAAAACAGATTACTCGAATCGTCGAAAGGCCGATCCGCATTTCGAGCGCGAACGCGAGAAATATGACGAGCCGTTGCCGAGTCGTGAATTCATTCTCGACATCTTGACGACGCAAGGCGTGCCATTGGCATTCGTCGAGCTTTGCAATTTGCTTGATATAAAAGCCGTCGAGCAAGAACCATTTCAACGTCGACTTGGTGCGATGGCGCGTGATGGTCAAGTGATGCAAAACCGGCGCGATGACTGGTTGGTACCAGATAAGGCTGACCTGATTCGTGGACGCATTGAAGGTCATCCGGACGGCTACGGATTTCTCGCACCCGACGAAGGCGGTAGTGATTTGTTTTTGTCGGCGAAGGAAATGGCCAAAGTCTTGCACGGCGACCGTGCTATTGCGCGCGTCATTGGCATCGACCGCAAAGGTCGCCCTGAAGGCAAAGTGGTTGAGGTGATTGAACGCGCGAATACCAAGTTGGTTGGGCGCGTATTTCAAGAGCATGGCGTGTGGTTTGTGGTGGCCGAAAACAAGCGCATTAGCCAGGATATTTTGCTCGCGCCGTATGAAAAAAAGAACGCCAAAATGCCGCGTCCGGAATCTGGCCAAGTGGTGATGGTGGAGTTGCTGGAACAACCAAGTCGGCAGTCGCAGCCGATTGGGCGCGTTATCGAAGTGCTCGGTAACTATGCGGATTCGGGCATGGAAATCGAGATTGCGTTGCGCAAGCACGAGTTGCCGCACGAGTTCTCGAAAGACGCATTGGCGGAAACCAAAAAGCTGCCTGACACAGTGCGCAAGTCCGATTGGAAGGGTCGCGAAGACATCACCAAGTTGCCACTGGTGACTATCGACGGCGAGACCGCGCGCGATTTTGATGACGCGGTGTATTGCGAAAAAGTTGGCAAGGGATTTCGTTTGATTGTCGCGATTGCTGATGTATCACATTACGTGACCGCTGGAGGTGCGCTCGATGGAGATGCATATGATCGTGGCACGTCGGTGTACTTTCCGCGTCGCGTGATTCCGATGTTGCCGGAAAAAATTTCCAATGGACTGTGTTCGTTGAACCCGGACGTAGAGCGACTGTGTGTGGTCTGTGACATGTCGATTTCCGGTACAGGGGTCATCAGTCGCTATCGGTTTTATCCCGCAGTGATGTTTTCGCATGCGCGTTTGACCTACACCGATGTGGCGGCGGCGTTGTACGAGCGCGATGCGCCAACGCGCAAGAAACTGGCGGCATTGTTGCCACATCTGGAGTCACTCGACACTTTGTTCAGGGTCTTGCTTCTCGCTCGAGAAAAGCGTGGTGCAATTGATTTCGAGACGCTGGAAACGCGCATGAGTTTTGATGGCAACGGGAAAATTTCGAGCATCGACCCCTACCATCGCAACGACGCACATCGGTTGATTGAAGAGTGCATGCTAGCGGCCAACGTTTGTGCGTCCGAGTATTTGCACAAGTGCGAACATCCGGCTTTGTATCGCGTACATGAAGGCCCGACGCCTGAACGTTTGGTAAAGCTACGTGACTTTCTCGGTACCTTCGGTTTGCAACTTGGCGGTGGCGAAACACCAAGCGCCAAGGACTATGCAGCACTGCTGGCGCGCATCGGCGATAGGCCAGACAAACAATTGTTGCAAACGGTGATGTTGCGCTCGCTGCGGCAAGCGGTATATAGCCCAGACAATGTTGGGCATTTCGGGCTGTCGTATGAGAGCTATACACATTTCACCTCGCCGATTCGCCGCTATCCGGATTTGCTTGTTCATCGTGCTATCAAGGCTGCGCTAAAGGGCGTTCGCTACGAGCCCGGATCGTGGGATGAAATTGGAATTCACTGCTCGAAAACCGAACGTCGCGCCGATGAAGCGACGCGCGATGTCGAAGCCTGGCTGAAATGCTTTTACATGCGTGATCGAATTGGCGAGGAATTTACCGGCAGTATTTCGGCGGTGGTGCCGTTTGGTGTGTTCGTCGCACTCGACAATGTGTTTGTCGAAGGTTTGATTCACGTTTCCGAACTTGGTCACGATTATTTCCACTTTGATGAAAAAGCGCATGCAATGGTTGGCGAGCGCAGCGGTCGACGTTTCCGCTTGTCAGATCGCGTCTCAGTGCAGCTAGTGCGCGCTGATTTGGAGACCAACAAGATAGATTTTCGGCTAGTCGATGGCGGCGTTGTTGGCCGATCACAGAGCGTGGAAAAAAAGCCGTATAGCGACAATTCGGTGCCGAAAGCTAAGCAAAACAAAGGAAAGAGTGGGCGACGCTGAATCACGTACAATCGAACGAATGTAGCCAAACCATGCGAAGGTAATCTGAAAATGCGAGAGCGCAATGATTGACGGTCTAATTGATTTTTCATGGCTACGATTTTTTATTATCACCATGTGCTTGACGCAGGTGACGATTGCCACAGTGACAATTTTTTTGCATCGACATCAGGCACATCGCGCACTCGATTTGAGTCCACTCCCCAGCCATTTCTTTCGATTCTGGCTGTGGTTCACCACTGGTATGGTGACTAAAGAATGGGCTGCCATTCATCGCAAGCATCATGCAAAATGCGAGACAGCTGACGACCCGCATAGCCCGCAAATGTTGGGCATCAATCGTGTGTTGTGGGGCGGCGTTTTCTTGTATGTGAAAGAGGCGCACAACAATGAGACGCTTGAACGTTATGGCCACGGCACGCCCGATGACTGGCTGGAGCGCAAGGTTTATTCGGCGAATCCAAAATCAGGGATACTGATCGCTTTGGCGCTCGACATGCTGATTTTCGGTGTTATTCCAGGCGCAGTTTTATGGGTGGTGATGGTGTTGTGGATTCCGTTTTGGGCAGCAGGGGTGATTAACGGCGTGGGTCACTTTTGGGGATATCGCAACTACGCGAGTGCCGACGCGGCGCGAAACATCCTGCCATTTGGCATATTCATCGGCGGCGAAGAACTGCACAACAATCATCACACTTATGCCACCTCGGCCAAGTTGTCGAGCAAGTGGTACGAGTTTGATATTGGCTGGATGTATATCTGCATCCTCGAATGGTTGGGGTTGGCGCGAGTCAAAAAAATCGCGCCAAAGGCTAAATTTGGCGGCGTGCGCGCGTCAATTGATTTGGACACTTTGCAAGCGGTCATCACGCATCGCTACGATGTCCTCGCCCGTTATCTGACCTCTGTGCGCCAGCTCGCAGCAGAAGAATTTAGTCGCTTGAAAATGACCGCACAGGATGGCAAGCGCTTCAGGCGTTTGCTTGGGCAAGATGCGGCAACGCTGACACCGGCGGCACGCGAGCAACTTAGCCCGCTGTTGGCGAGGAGCGAGCGTCTCGACAAAATCGTGACGATGCGTACTGAGCTGGAAGCCTTGTGGGAGCGCTCAAGCGCCTCGCATGAACAATTGGTGCGTCAATTACAGGACTGGATCGCACGTGCGGAAGCGAGCGGGATTCGGCAGCTTGAGGAATTCTCATTGAGCCTGAGACGCTACGCCGTATAAATCTTCGGCACTGAAAAACAAAAACCCGCCGAGGCGGGTTTTTTATTGTGAAGCGAAATTTACTTTAGTTTCACTTCCTTATAGGCAACATGCTTGCGCGCCTTCGGATCGTACTTCATGAATTCCAGCTTACCCGGCGTGGTCTTCTTGTTTTTTGACGTGGTGTAGAAATGACCGGTTCCGGCTGTGGATTCCAGTTTGATTTTTTCGCGTCCGCCTCTGGCCATGATTTTCTCCTAAATGCTTATTGCTAGCGGAATTAGACGCGTTCGCCGCGCTCGCGCAGCTCAATCAGAACGACATCAATACCTTTTTTATCAATCGTACGCAGGCCTGCGTTAGAAACACGCAAACTTACCCACCGGTTTTCATTTTCGACCCAGAATCGACGGTTATGCAGATTCGGGAGGAAGCGACGCTTGGTCTTGTTATTAGCGTGCGAAACGTGATTTCCGACCATCGGGGCTTTCCCCGTGACTTGGCAAACGCGGGACATGCTTGCTCCTAATATTGCCTAAAAGTAAAGCCAACCATTTTAACGTGTAATTTTCCATTGTTCAACAGTGTTTGGGTAAAAAATCTAAAAAATTGCCGAAATTCCAATTTGGCCGACCAATTTCAGACCAAACCACGTTCTGCCAACGAAAGCGGTTTTTGGGTGGTGGTAACAATGAAATGATCGAGCAAGCGGACATCGACCAGCGTGAGCGCCTGTTTCAGCGCCTGAGTTAGCGAAATATCAGCGGCCGACGCTTCGGCGCGGCCCGACGGGTGATTGTGCGCCAGAATAACGGCGGCCGCGTTGAGTTCAAGCGCCCGTTTGACTACTTCGCGCGGATGGACGCTGGTTTGCGTCAAAGTACCGCGAGACAATTCCTCGCTCTTGATGAGCTTGTTGCCTGCATCCAGCCACAGCGCGACAAACACTTCATGCGGCAACGGTGCGATTTGCAAGTGCAACCAATCGGCCACGGCTTGTGGGTTTGACAGTACATCGCGGGTGTTCATTTGCCCGACCAGCGTGCGTTTGGCCAGTTCCAAGACTGCAAGCAATTGCACGGACTTGGCGCGACCAATACCGACGACTTCTTGTAATTTGCTGGCGGGTGCGGAGGCGAGTTGGTTCAAATCCCCGTCAAATTTTTCAAGCAGTTCACGGGCAAGGTCGACCGCCGATTTGCCGCGCCGCCCAACGCGCAAAAAAAATCGCCAAAATTTCTGCATCGGAAAGCGCCGCCGCACCATGCTTGAGCAAACGCTCGCGAGGCCGCTCCGCAGCTGGCCAGTGGTTAATCGCCATGGCATAGAATGTTTGCATTGTGCATTGTCAGGATTCTAAAGCCATGATGGAACTGCATGGAAGGCGCGTGGTGCTTGGCGTGACGGGCGGTGTGGCGGCGTATAAGGCTGCCGAGTTGGCACGTTTGTTGGTGAAGGCCGATGTCGAGGTGAATGTTGTGCTCACCGAAGCTGGTGCGCAGTTTGTTGGCGCGGCAACATTTCAGGCAATTACCGGCAGGCCGGTTTGGCAAACCCTGTGGGATTCGCGAATGGACAACGCGATGGCGCACATCGACTTGAGTCGTGACGCGGATTTCATTTTGATTGCACCGGCAACGGCGGACTTCTTGGCCAAATTGACTCACGGTTTGGCGGATGATTTGTTGTCGACATTGTGCTTGGCGCGGGATTGTCCCTTGTTGGTCGCACCAGCGATGAACCGGCAGATGTGGCAAAACCCGGCCACGCAGCGAAATATCATGCAATTGGTCAATGATGGCGTGAGCGTTCTTGGCCCAGGAATTGGCGAGCAAGCATGCGGCGAAACCGGTGCGGGGCGAATGCTCGAAGCGACTGAGATTCTCGATGATGCCATTGCGTTTTTGCAGCCGAAAGTCATGGCCGGAAAGCGCGTTTTGATTACCGCCGGACCGACCTTTGAAGCGATTGATCCGGTACGTGGATTGACCAATCCCAGCTCGGGGAAAATGGGTTTTGCACTCGCCCGCGCTTGTGTCGAAGCGGGTGCGCAGGTGACGCTGATAGCAGGTCCAGTGACACTGAACACGCCGCGCGGTGCGACACGTATTGACGTCACCAGCGCTTTGCAAATGCGTGATGCGGTGATGCGGGCAGTTGATGCTGCTGATGTGTTTATCGGCGTTGCTGCGGTTGCCGACTATCGGCCAGTCGAAAACGTCGCACACAAGATAAAAAAATCATTAGTGATGAGTATTGATTTGATCGCTAATCCGGATATTTTGGCGGAAGTCGCAGCGCGTCCGAATGCCCCGTTTTGTGTAGGCTTTGCTGCGGAGAGCCAAAATTTGGCGAGCTATGCCGAAGGCAAACGCGTGGCCAAAAAACTGCCTCTAGTGGTCGGAAATTTAGTGCAAGACGGTCTTGGCGGCGATCAGAATGCGGTGACATTATTTGACGAAAACGGCGCACATTCGCTGCCCCAAGGCGACAAATTGGAAGTGGCGCGCGAGATTGTCAAACACCTCGCCGTGCTGGCGGGCAAGTGAGAAACCAATGCACAAAATTGATATCAAAATCATCGATGCGCGCTTGCGAGATGTCGACGCAGCGCTGATGCCCCAATACGCCACCGCTGGCTCGGCAGGGCTGGATTTGCGCGCCTGTATTGATGCGCCGATCCACTTGCAAGCCGATGCAACGACTTTGATCCCGACTGGCATTGCGATTCATCTTGGTGACCCCAATCTCGCCGCGATGATCCTGCCGCGTTCAGGCTTAGGTCACAAACACGGTATCGTTTTGGGGAACTTAGTCGGCTTGATTGATTCGGATTACCAAGGGCAAATTTTTGTGTCGACGTGGAATCGCGGCGCGCATGAGTTCGTCATCAACCCGATGGAGCGTATTGCACAACTGGTGGTTGTACCGGTCGTGCAGGTCGCATTCAATATCGTCGATGAATTCGACAAAAGCCAACGCGGAGCGGGCGGGTTTGGGAGTACGGGAAAGGCTTAGCGGCAACGCAACGGCGTGTCCGTGGTGCTGGCGATACTAATGGCGTGTCACCAGCACCAACTGGCAAGTTCGCTTCCCTTAGTCCATCGCCTCGTACAACGGCAGCGTCAAGAACTCCGGATAGTTTTCCGAGAGCGACATTTCCTCGAATATGATTGCCGCTTGCTCGTAGGTTTTGGTGTCGTCGCCCGCTGCGCCGACGGTTGCTTTTACTTTCGCGAGTTCTTCAGTGATTAATACCCGCACCATCTCTGCTGTGACTTTGCGGCCATCGTCCAGCACACCTTTGGGCGACACCACCCATTGCCGAACCTGCGAGCGGGAAATTTCTGCGGTTGCCGCGTCTTCCATCAAATTGTGTATCGGCACGCAGCCGTTACCCGCGAGCCATGAGCCGAGGTAATGTACGCCGACATTGATGTTGTTGCGCACGCCAGCTTCAGTAATTGGAGTTTCGGGCAGAAAGTTGAGCCAATCTTTCGGCCCGAAATTTTCGTCGCGCTGTTTTTCCCACTGGTTCGGGCGCTCGCCCAACACTTTTTGGAATTCCTCCGCCGCAATCGCCACCAAGCCAGGATGCGCGACCCAACCGCCGTCGAAGCCGTCGTTGGCATCACGGGTTTTGTCGTGGCGAATTCCGGCCAGCGCTTTTTCGTTGGCGACTGGATCGTTCTTGATCGGAATCAGCGCACTCATGCCGCCCATGGCCGGTGCGCCGCGCTTGTGGCAGGCTTTCACCAGCGCCAGCGCGTAGGAACGCATGAACGGAACTTCCATCGTAATCGCGCTACGTTGCGCCAAACAAAAATCCTTGTTGCGTTTGAATTTCTTGATGCAGGAAAAAATGTAGTCCCAACGTCCGGCATTCAAGCCCGCGCTGTGCTCGCGAAGTTCGTACAAAATTTCTTCGAGTTCAAATGTCGCCAAAATTGTCTCGATCAAAACGGTCGCTTTAATTGTGCCTTGCGGTATGCCGATTTCATTTTGCGCCATCACGAAAATGTCATTCCACAAACGCGCCTCAAGGTGCGATTCCATTTTTGGCAGATAGAAAAACGGTCCTGCGCCGCGGGCGATTTGTTCCTTGGCGTTGTGAAAAAACACCAGTGCAAAATCGAACACACCGCCGGACACCCGCTGGCCATCGACCAACACGTGCTTCTCGTCCAAATGCCAGCCGCGCGGACGGATTTGTAGCGTGGCGATTTTGTCGTTGAGTTTGTATTCCTTGCCTGCTTCGTTTCTGAAACTTAGCTCGCGCCGTATCGCTTTGAACAAATTGATTTGCCCTTGAATCTGGTTGTCCCATTTCGGGCTGTTGGAATCCTCAAAATCGCTCATGTAACTATCCGCGCCAGAATTGAAGGCATTGATAATCATCTTCGCTTCCACCGGCCCGGTGATTTCGGTGCGACGACGCTCGAGCGCTTTTGGTAGTGGCGCGATTTTCCAATTCCCATCGCGAACATACTTGGTTTCGGGCAAGAAATCGGGCAATTCGCCTGCGTCAATGCGCGCTTGGCGAGCAATGCGCGCGGCGAGTAAATCGCGACGGCGCGATTCGAACGCACGATGCAATTTGGCGACAAAGGCCAGCGCTTCTGGCGTGAGAATTGTGGCGAATTCGGCTGAAACAGGTGCCGTAATTTGAATGTCAGCGGGCATCGTGCTCATTTGTTTTCCTTAGTATTAGCGGTGAATGTGGGCAGAAAACGAAACTTTATTACATTACAAACATCGTGATAAGCTGAGCATTTGTTCATTCAGTAGATACTTAAAGTATTGAATCGAGTATCGAACAAAAATCGCCATCCATGAGCCATTTCAAACAAATGCAAGCCTTTGTGAATGCCGCCACACGCGGCTCGCTGGCCGACGCGGCAAGGCTGGACGAGGTGACGCCAGTGGTCATCGGGCGGCGCATTGATGCGCTGGAGACCCGCTTGGGTGTGCGGCTCTTGCTGCGCACGACGCGCAAACTCACGCTGACCCGCGAGGGTCAAGCTTTTTTGGAAGATTGTCAGCGCGTGCTGACTGATTTGAGTAACGCAGAAACGGCCGTGTCGCTTGGCAGCATTCGTGCGCGCGGGCACGTCAAAATTTCTGCACCGGCCGGATTTGGGCGGCGGCATGTTGCCCCGCACGTGGCGACATTTCAGGCCGAGCATCCCGACGTGCGCATCAATCTGGATTTGACTGACCGGTTGGTCGATTTGATGAATGAAAGCGTTGATTGTGCGGTGCGAATCGGCGAGATGGATGATTCAAATTTGGTCAGCGTGCGCTTGGGTGAAATGCGCCGCGTGATCGTCGCCGCGCCTAAATATTTGCGGGCCAACGGCGTACCGTCAGCACCAACTGAGCTTGCGCATCACAACTGCTTATCGCTGACCCAACAACGCGGTTGGTCGTTGATGGCGAATGGCGAAGCACAGGTGATCAAAGTTGCAGGCAATTTGGAGAGCAACGATGGCGCCGTGTTGCGTGAGTGGGCACTGGCCAGCAAAGGGCTAGCCTGGCGCTCGTGGTGGGAAGTTGGCAACGATGTGATCAAAGGCAAACTCAAAACCGTGTTGGACGATTACGCTGCGCCACCGGTCGGAATATACGTGGTGTTCCCAGATCGCCGACATTTGCCGCTGCGCGTGCGTTTGTTTATTGATATGCTGAAAGCATGTTACGCGCGCGGTGATTATTGGGAGCGGACGTGAGCAAATTGCTCGGTTGGTGCTGGTGACACGCCGTTACAGCCATGAGACGAAAAAAACGCCGCGACTCATTTCGAGCGCGGCGCTTTTTTTACTGCGAACAATATTTAGTGAAACTGTTCTTCTTCCGTCGAGCCGGTCAGCGCAGTCACTGACGATTTGCCACCTTGAATCACGGTCGTCACTTCATCGAAATAGCCAGTACCGACTTCTTGCTGATGCGAGACAAAGGTGTAACCACGATCACGCGCAGCGAACTCCGGTTCCTGTACTTTCTCAATGTACGCGGTCATGCCGCGTTCAACATAGTCTTGCGCCAGGTCGTACATGTGGTACCACATGTTGTGGATGCCGGCCAAGGTGATGAATTGGTATTTGTAGCCCATTGCGCCAAGTTCGCGCTGGAATTTGGCGATGGTCGCATCGTCGAGATTTTTCTTCCAGTTGAACGACGGTGAGCAGTTGTAGGCGAGCAATTTGCCGGGGAATTTGCTGCGGATCGCTTCGGCGAACTTGCGTGCGAATTCCAAATCCGGCGTGCCGGTTTCACACCACACCATGTCGGCGTAGGGCGCGTAGGCGAGACCGCGGCTGATGGCTTGATCAAGGCCTTTATAGGTTTTGTAGAAGCCTTCTGCGGTGCGCTCTCCAGTGATGAATGGCTTGTCGTTGTCATCCACATCCGAGGTAACCAAATCTGCGGCTTCGGCATCGGTGCGGGCAAGGATGATAGTAGGTACGCCCATCACGTCGGCGGCCATGCGCGCGGCGATCAGTTTTTGTACGGCTTCTTGCGTTGGCACCAAAACCTTGCCACCCATATGGCCGCATTTTTTGACTGAGGCGAGCTGGTCTTCAAAATGCACACCAGCCGCGCCAGAGCGAATCATGGCTTTCATCAATTCAAATGCGTTTAACACGCCACCAAATCCGGCTTCTGCATCGGCAACGATAGGCGCGAAATAATCGATGTAGCCTTTGTCGCCAGCGTCTATACCTTTGGAGTGTTGAATCTCATCCGCACGGCGGAAAGAGTTATTGATGCGCTCGACGACTTTTGGCACCGAGTCGACGGGGTAGAGCGATTGATCGGGATACATCGCGGCGTAGCCGTTGTTGTCGGCGGCGACTTGCCAGCCGGACAGATAAATTGCCTTGATGCCGGCTTTGACTTGCTGCATCGCCTGACCGCCGGTGAGCGCGCCCAAGCAATTGACATAGGGCGTGTTGTTGACCAAGTCCCAAAGTTTGTCAGCGCCACGTTTTGCCAGCGTGTTTTCGATAGCGAAGGAGCCGCGCAAACGGACGATGTCTTCGGCAGTGTAGCCACGCTTGATGCCTTTCCAGCGCGGGTTTTCGGCCCAGTCTTTGGCCAGAGCGGCAGCTTGTGCTTTACGGTCAGTCATTAGAGTTCCTTTGTATAGTGGGTAGGCGGTCAAGATGAACCACGACGCAAAGTTTACGTGGAGTATTGCGCCGTGTCAACAGTCTTATATAAGACATATTACATTAAGCTTGACGCGCTATCTGTTTGAAAAATATAGAAATACACTTTTTGAGTGGTGTGCTTACGGCACGTGAATCGCTATTTTGCTCACAATCACACCATCTTCGTCGGCGTAAATCCATTCGCCCGGGACAAAGTCGACATCGCCAAACGAGACGACGATATCCGCTTCGCCGATATTTTTCTTCAAGGTTTTCATCGGATGAGTGTCGATTGCAAAAACACCGATATCCATTTCAGCTATCGCGCGCGAATCACGAATGCAGCCGTTGACCACGATGCCAGCCCAGTTATTTTTGATACCAAGGCTCGCGAGTTGATCACCGACCAGCGCGCGCCGAATGCTGCCACCGCCGTCGATAACCAGCACTCGTCCGTCTCCCGCCGATTCAAGCGCTTTGCGCACGAAGGAGTTGTCTTCAAAAACTTTCAGCGTAACAATTTTGCCGTGAAATGAGGCCTTGCCGCCAAAGCTGGTGAACATCGGTTCAACAACGCGCACACCATCCTCGTGCGCATCGCAAAGGTCAGTGGTCAGGTAAGTCATATTGGTTCCTCTGAAATGAAAAACGCGCCACACGTTTTCACATGTGCGGCGCGTTGGGTGTTAAAAGATTTCAGTCGAGCGTCAGTGCTGAATCGGTGCAGGCGCTGCAACATCAGATTCTGTCGCCGGAAAAGTCAGTTGAACTTTCTCGTTTTCGTCCAGATCTATTGTCACGCGGCCACCATGAATCAGCTGGCCAAATAGCAATTCATCGGCCAATGCCGCACGTATCGTATCCTGAATCAGCCGTGCCATTGGCCGTGCCCCCATCAGAGGATCGAAACCCTTTTCACCCAGCCAGGCACGCAGCGCATCAGTGAAAATCGCTTCGACTTTTTTCTCATGCAACTGGCCTTCGAGTTGCATCAAGAATTTATCAACTACGCGCAAAATAATTGCCGCATCAAGCGCTTTGAAGGAAATGATGGCATCGAGACGATTACGAAATTCCGGTGAGAACATCCGCTTGATGTCGCCCATTTCATCGTTCTGCCCTTTGTTGGACGTAAAGCCAATGCTGGATTTTTGCAGCGCTTCGGCACCGGCATTGGTAGTCATCACAATAATCACATTGCGAAAATCGGCCTTGCGCCCGTTGTTGTCGGTCAGCGTACCGTGATCCATTACCTGTAACAAAATATTGAACACATCGGGGTGAGCCTTTTCAATCTCGTCGAGCAGCAAAACCGAGTGCGGTTTCTTCGTCACCGCTTCGGTCAACAATCCGCCTTGGTCGAAACCGACGTAGCCCGGTGGCGCGCCAATCAACCGACTCACCGCATGTCGTTCCATGTATTCAGACATATCGAATCGAATCAACTCGATGCCCATTGAATACGCGAGTTGTCGCGCGACTTCGGTTTTGCCAACACCAGTGGGACCGGAAAAAAGGAAATTGCCGATGGGTTTTTGCGGCTGACCAAGACCAGAGCGCGACATCTTGATTGCCTTGGCCAAGGCTTCAATTGCCGTGTCCTGACCGAACACCAGATTCTTCAAATCGCGATCAAGATTTTTGAGTGCGGAACGATCATCCGCTGATACATGCTGCGGCGGAATGCGCGCAATTTTGGCGACGACTTCTTCAATCTCTGGTTTGCCTATGGTTTTTTTCTGTTTCGATTTCGGCAGAATTCTTTGTGCGGCACCGGCTTCATCAATGACATCAATCGCCTTGTCGGGTAGATGTCTGTCATTGATGTATTTGGCAGAAAGTTCCGCCGCTACCGAAATTGCCGCCGCAGAATACTTAACACCGTGGTGCTCTTCAAAGCGGCTTTTCAGGCCACGCAAAATCGATACCGTCTCTTCAACACTTGGTTCTTCAACATCAACTTTCTGGAATCGCCGTGACAAGGCATGGTCTTTCTCAAACACACCGCGATATTCGCTGTAAGTCGTCGCGCCAATACATTTCAAGTCACCTGATGCCAAGGCTGGCTTGAGCAAATTCGACGCGTCCAAGGTGCCTCCCGAGGCTGCGCCCGCACCGATAAGCGTATGAATTTCATCGATGAACAAAATCGCATTAGGGTCGCCGAGCAATTGCTTGAGCACGCCTTTCAAACGTTGTTCAAAATCGCCGCGATATTTAGTTCCGGCAAGCAGCGCGCCCATGTCCAAAGAATGCACCACGCATTTTGAAAGAATTTCTGGCACGCGACCTTCGACGATGCGATGTGCCAGTCCTTCCGCAATTGCCGTCTTGCCGACACCAGCTTCGCCGACTAATAGTGGATTGTTTTTGCGCCGACGACACAAGGTTTGAACAACTCGCTCGAGTTCTTTTTCACGACCAATCAGCGGATCGATTTTCCCAGTCAATGCCTGTTGATTCAAATTCACCGTGAACGAGTCCAAGGGGCTGTTCTTTTCTTGTGCTTCGGATTCGGTTTCGGTCGATTCTTCCTTGCCAGCCGGATGCGGCGTTTTGGTGATGCCATGCGAAATGAAATTCACTACGTCAAGGCGCGAGACGTTTTGGCGCTGCAAGAAAAACACCGCGTGAGAATCTTTTTCGCCAAAGATGGCGACCAGCACATTGGCGCCGGTGACTTCTTTTTTGCCCGAAGACTGAACATGCAAAATCGCGCGCTGAATGACGCGCTGGAACCCTAAGGTGGGTTGCGTGTCGATCTCGTCCAAGCCACCAATGGTTGGGGTATGTTCGGTGATAAAGGTCAGCAATTCTTTACGCAAGCCTTCGGCATCGGCAGCGCACGCACGCAAGACATCGGCGGCACTCGGGTTATCGAGCAAGGCCAGCAGCAAGTGCTCAACCGTGATGAATTCATGGCGCTTTTGTCGTGCTTCCATAAAAGCCATATGCAGGCTGACTTCGAGTTCCTGAGCAATCATCAGTTTTCCTCCATTACGCAGGCCAGCGGGTGCTGATGCCGACGGGAAAATGCTTCGACTTGTTCAACCTTTGTAGCCGCCACATCGCGAGGGTAAGTACCGCATACGCCTTTCCCATCTCGATGCACGTTCAACATTACCATGGTCGCTTGCTCGCGAGAGAGTCCAAAAAACTTCTCTAGTACGACAACGACAAAGTCCATTGGAGTGAAATCATCGTTGAGCAGCAACACCTTAAACATCGGTGGTGGCTTAACTCGACTTTTCTCCGGAAGCAGGACAGCACCGCCATCACGTTCGATTTGCTTGCGCGTGACCATGATTTGATTCTAATGCGATATGGAGGCGCGACACGACAGTTGCAAGGGTTGAATAGGGCGCGCAAGGCGGTTCTTTTTACGCGCGGCAATGAAAATTGTACATGTGGTTTTTATGTAACAATTGCTAAAAAAGTTGACCATTTTGTAAAATGGGCGTATAAGGCGAAGCGTGTTTGGCTCAAGGTCTGTCTCAGTGTTCCTTACGAATTGTTTTCTCTTCGCCGAGGTTTCCGGTCTCCCCGCTGTCCTTCAGTTTTCTGAATCGCCGCTCGGTGTCCTTCACTGCTTCAAAATTGTTAGACAAACATCACCCCGGTGATCATGTTTGCACACGCCGTGTGCGCTGAAATCCGGTTTATTCGTTTTTGATTAAGGAAGAGTTTTCATGGCAACAGGTACAGTCAAGTGGTTCAACGACGCCAAGGGTTTCGGCTTCATCACTCCAGATGATGGCAGCGAGGATCTTTTCGCGCATTTCTCCGCAATTAACATGGCGGGATTCAAGTCTCTGAAGGAAGGTGACAAGGTAACGTTCGACGTTGTGCAAGGCCCTAAGGGCAAGCAAGCGTCAAACATTCAGAAACCCTGATTGCCGCTCTTCGCTTCGACTTGTGGTGCTGAAGATTTTGTCAGCACCAAAAATTGAGAACCCGCTCAAGGCAACTTGAGCGGGTTTTTTCTTTGTGGGCAACAACTTTTTTAAATGAAAATTTTCATTTTTCCTTCGCCACCAGCACGATCTAACCCACGCCGGATGCACGCGCCAAACTTTAAGTCTGAGGCGCCGCTGTGCCGCGCCTAATCTTGCTCAACAAACCCTTCGGCGTGCTGACGCAATTCACTTCTGAATTAGGTCACGCCACGCTCAAAGATTTTGTACCCGTGCCCAATGTTTATCCCGCCGGCAGGCTCGACGCGGACTCGGAAGGCTTGGTACTACTCACCGACGACGGTGCACTGCAGGCGCGCATCGCCGACCCGCGCCACAAGCTTGCCAAGCGCTATTGGGTGCAGGTCGAAGGCATTCCCGAATCGGCCGATTTGTTGCGCCTCACCAATGGTATTGACCTCGGCGATTTCGTCACCGCGAAATGCGAATGCAAAATCATTGATGAGCCAGCATCACTATGGCAGCGCACACCGCCGATACGTGTGCGTGCGGCAATCCCAACCACGTGGCTGGAGATTATTTTGCGCGAAGGAAAAAATCGACAAATCCGTCGAATGACTGCGAAAATTGGCTATCCTTGCTTGCGCCTGATTCGATACTCCATCGGGCAATGGACTTTGCGGGACATGCAACCAGGCAAATGGCGAGAAGAGGAAATACGATGATGCGAATTAGTTTTTTGGTAGCGCTAATGCTGAGCAGCATCAGCGTATCAGCGCAGTATGCAATCCCGCAAATTGAATTGACTGCGGGCATGTATCGCATTGAAGCGGAAGTCGTCACCACGCCAGAGCAGCGCGCAACCGGCTTGATGCGTCGCACTGAAATGCCTCAACAACACGGCATGCTATTTGTGTTCCCGGAAGAAATGCGCCACTGCATGTGGATGAAAAATACACTGCTGCCACTCTCCGTAGCTTTCATTGACCGTAGTGGAAAAATTATCAACGTAGAAGAAATGCAACCGCAAACCGAAAACAATCATTGCGCGAAAGCCGAAGCGCGCTATGCGCTGGAGATGAATTTGGGCTGGTTCAAAACACGCGGCTTAAGTCGCGGTGCGCAAATTGTTGGTGTGGAGAAAGCACCGGTTGCACGGTAGTGATTGTGACGCTCGCAGTATGGAGGAATGGATGGATCTCATCGTCAAAATTGCGTGGTTGAGTTTGGCTGCGGTGCATGCCATGCCTGCGGCAGTATTGTTCGTGCCAAGCATGACGCAGACGCTTTACGGCGTGGCCGCAGACGGGACGATTGGCGTGTTGCTGATCCATCGTGGCGCGTTGTTTTTGGCGCTACTCGTTGCGGCACTGTTCGCAATGTTTGATCCAGACGCGCGCAAAGTTATTTCATTGCTCATCGCAATCAGCGTCATAGGCTTTTTGCTGGTCTATGCGCGCGCTGGTAAGCCCGAAGGCGCGTTGCGAACTATTGCGATTGCTGACCTTGTCGCATTGCTACCCTTGGCGTTGGTATGTTTTGACGCATGGTGGAAGTAGGGAGTCACGGTGATATTTAACAGCGTGTCGCCAGCACCAACTGGCGATTTTGGCCTTACAGGAATCGATCCAACAATCGCCGACTGGTCTTATCCAGCGCTGATACGTCGGCAGAGGAATTTAAGAATTTAAGGGGTCGCACTAAGTTGAGGCGACCGGCATCACCCCGTCAGTTGGTGCTAGCCACACGCCGTCAAATCCTTTGCAATCAATCAATGGCGCGAAGCTAAGGCAGATCGTCATTTCCTCACACCCGCAATTCCTCATTTCGCCGAAACACAGCCGCTCATTTCTGTTTGGTATAGAAATAATCGTAAGCAACACTCCAGCTTTTGCCGCCGTCGGCTGAGCGTTCAGAGTACTGCCTGACCTGACCTTGTGCAGTAACGCTGAGGGTCATTTTCCGCAATATCACTTTCCCATCACGCAAATGGGTCTCGCCTTCAAGGCGCATTGCGCCTTCATGCAAATCGCCGCTGAACTCGCTGACCGTACCGACTCGGTCAACCCACGTCTGGCGCCATTTGTACAGGGTAGCATCAAAAAAATTGATGCTCTTTCCTGTGTAGCCGTCCGGCTCAAAATAGCTTTCCAGAATTGAGCAGCTACCGGGCAGGCGTTCAATTTTGCTCTCGGCGATTTTCCGACCGTGGTCATAGACATCCCAGTTACCGAGCCAGAAGTCGAGTTGCCGTTGCTCCACCGCCTTGTTGTCGCACGAGCTGTCCATGTCTAGCGCGGGGGTCTGCGTCGCTGATTGGCTATAGGCAGGGAATGCGAAGTTCAGACATAAGCCGAGCAGTCCGCGCATGACAAGCTGAATCATCCATTTTGGCAAACCAAACTGTGCGGAGAAAAGAACAATAGATTGCGGCGGCGATTGCAGCAACAGCATGTTTTTCAATTTGCGCTCCTTAAAATTTCACCCTAGTGTGATCGTTGTCAAATTCATCCGTTGATATCTTGTGGTGAATTCGACGGCGTGTCACCAGCACCAACTGGTGAAGCTGAGCTTGGACGAATTCCGCCGCTACAAAAACCGATCCAATAATCGTCGACTGGTTTTGTCCAGCGCCAATACATCAGCAATCAAAAACTGTATTGAATGGCTATCGGCAACCAAAAGTGAATGCTTGCCCAGATGTCGTATGTCTTCTTCGCCACGCAGGACAAATGAGGTTTCGCCGCGATCGGTGTCGACTGTCCATGTGCTGGGTGTAGCGAAACTTGAGACGCGTTTTAGACGCGTGATGGTTGGCATAAATTCACGTGCGGCCAATTCGCTGGTCACTAGATCGCGCAAGTCGGCGGGGAGATCGGCGAGGCTTTCTATCCAAGCCAATTCTTCGCCGTTGATGGCGACGACTGAAATGCCTTCATTCGGCGCAGCCACTGGGAAGGCGCGCACCGGTGAGACACCTTCGTGCGACACGCCATGCACATCGGTCAAAACCAAGCGTCCAAAAGTGTTTCGCCGAAATTGAAAGTTAACGCGTTGAAAGTTATTTATTTCAGCCATGAGTTTTCGCTCCCGCCAAAGCCACGCCGCCGGGCGGCAACACTGGATTGCCGTCGACGTTGCGCGCTTGCGCTTCGTAGAGCCGGTAATACGCGCCTTGCCGCGCCATCAGCTCGTCGTGGCCACCAACTTCCACTATTTCACCTCTGTCCATCACCACCAGCCGGTCGGCCTTATGCAATGTGGAAAGTCTGTGCGCAATCGCAATGGTGGTGCGACCAGCGACCAAGTTGTCGAGCGCTTTTTGGATCTCTTTTTCTGTTTCGCTGTCGACGCTGGAGGTTGCTTCATCCAAAATCAAAATCCGTGGATTGATCAGCAGTGCGCGGGCGATAGAAATGCGTTGTCGTTCGCCACCTGACAAACCCTGGCCACGTTCGCCGACTAGCGAGTCGTAGCCCATCGGCAAGCGCAAAATAAATTCGTGGGCGTGTGCGGCGCGTGCAGCGGCGATGATTTCCTGCCGCGTAGCCTCGGGTTTGCCGTAGGCGATGTTCTCGGCAATTGAGCCGAAAAACAAAAACGGTTCTTGCAGAACCAGTCCGATATGCCGACGGTAATCGGCAACCGGAAACGAGCGCACATCAACGCCATCGACACGAATTGCGCCGTCGGTCACGTCATAAAAACGGCAAATCAAATTGACTAAAGTGCTCTTACCCGAACCGCTGTGACCAACCAGACCGATCATTTCGCCAGGTTGAATATGCAGCGACAAATTACGCACCACCGAGCGGTTGCCATAACGAAAGCCAATGTCGTGAAGCGTGATTTCGCCGCGCACAGTTTCGACGTGAATCGGATTGGTCGGCTCGGGCACATTAGAAACATGATCGAGAATATCGAAGATGCGCTTGGCACCAGCGGCGGCTTTTTGTGTCACCGAAACAATGCGGCTCATCGAATCCAGGCGTGAATAAAAACGCCCGATGTAGGCGAGAAAAGCGGTCAGCACGCCGACGGTGATTTCATGTTGCGAGACTTGCCAAATGCCGAAGGTCCAGACTACCAACAAGCCGATTTCGGTAAGCAGCGAAACCGTGGGCGAGAACAGTGACCAAGTTTTATTCAGCTTGTCATTGACCAATAAATTATGTCGATTGGCTTCGCGAAATCGTTGTGCTTCGCGCTTTTCTTGGGCGAAAGCTTTGACTACGCGGATGCCGGGGATGGTGTCGGCCAGGACATTGGTCACTTCGCCCCAAACGCGATCAATTTTTTCAAATCCGGTACGTAATTTGTCGCGTACCAAATGAATCATCCACGCGATGAATGGCAAGGGAATCAAAGTCACCAGAGCCAACCACGGATTGATCGAAAACAAAATCACGGCGGTCAAAAATATCATCAGTACGTCGGATGCGAAATCCAGCGCGTGCAGTGACAAAAACACGCAGATGCGATCGGTCTCCGAGCCGATGCGGGTCATCAAATCACCGGTGCGTTTGCCACCGAAATATTCCAGCGACAGCTGCAACAAATGCTCGTAAGTCGTGGTGCGCAAATCCGCGCCGATGCGCTCGGATACCAGCGCCAAAATATAAGTCTTGGCCCAGCCCAAGCCCCATGAAATCAGCGCGGCAGCCAGCAGCCCGAGCATATATCCGGCGACGGTCATCGGGTCGATATGTGCGCCGTTTTGAAACGGGATCAACACTTCGTCCATCAACGGCATCGCCAAATACGGCGGGATTAAAGTCGCGGCGGTGGAGCCGAGCATCAACAAAAATCCGGCCAGCAATTGGCCTTGATACGGCTTGGCAAATCGCCACAAACGGAACAAGGTCCATGTTGATGGCGGCTTGTAAATTTCGCGCGTGCAAATTGAGCATTCATCGCTGCCGGACTCCAACGGCGTTTTGCATTTTGGGCAAATGTCGTCGGCATCGCGCACTGGTGGATTACCGCTGGTTTTGGCGGTCAGCAAAATATTGAATTCGCGAATCACGCGCAACGCGGCGAGATTGTGCCCCAAGGTATAGCGCCAACTGGCAAGGCGGGCATGCGGGCTGAGTAATTCCAAAGTACCCACGCCGGCGTAATCAAAATGCTTGAGTGCCATGCCCGATTGCATAGGCCAGCGCGACCATGTCGCTGCGCCAGGTGATTTGGCGATGAGGCAATCTTGCGTCAGTGCAATCAGACCTGAGCGAAAATTCAGCGTCGCGTCGAGGTCGACTTCGACCCAATCGAGTATCGCATCGCCGGGCAACAGTTGCGCGGTGATTTCAACTTGCCAATGCTCGGGCAAATCAACAAGGCCACTAGGAGGAGGGGATGTTTGGTCGGTTGAAGGAGTCATAGCAGAGAGAATAAGCCATGCGCCATCGAAAATGGTAGCGAAAATACTTGCGGGATTAAGGTAATCTGACAGGCGTGATGAGGGTTATTGGCGAAGCATTGATGGATGGATTCAGCAAAACGCCACAGGCTGCCATTCAACAAGAAAACTTTGAAAAGGCGTTGAAACTGCGAACGCGCACCATGACAAACAAAAATATCAAACTTTTGCGCGTTACGCATCTGCGTGGCCCGAACATTTGGACTTACCGGCCGACGCTGGAAGCTTGGGTCGACATCGGCGAGCTTGAAGATTTTCCATCCAACAAAATTGACGGGTTTTATGAGCGACTCGATGCCGCCTTACCCGGCTTGATTGAGCATCGCTGCGGAGTTTATGAGCGTGGTGGATTTATGCAGCGCGTGCGCGAAGGCACTTGGTCGGCGCACATTCTTGAGCACGTCGTGATTGAATTGCAAAACCTCGCTGGTATGCAAACGGGGTTTGGTCAAACCCGCGAAACGCCCGCGCGAGGCGTGTACAAAATGGCGGTGCGCGCGCGCGATGAAACGGTCGGGCGGGCGGCGATTGATGCAGGAAAAAATTTGTTGGTTGCGTTGATTAACGATCAAGCGTTTGATGTTAAAGCGGCGATTGCCGAGCTCAAGGATTTAGTCGAAAGCTACTGCTTGGGGCCATCCACCGCATGCATCGTGAATGCCGCTACCACGCGGCGAATTCCGGCGATGCGTTTGAACGACGGTAACTTGGTGCAGCTGGGCCACGGCAAAAAACAGCGCCGGATTTGGACTGCCGAGACCGACCAAACCAGTGCGATTGCCGAGAGCGTTTCGAGCGATAAAGATTTGACCAAGTCACTACTCGTCGCCTGCGGTGTGCCAGTGCCGGAGGGGCAAGTGGTTGATACGCCGGAGGCTGCGTGGGAGGCTGCGCAGGACATTGGTTTGCCAGTGGTGGTGAAGCCGACCGATGGCAATCATGGCCGGGGGATTTCAATTGAACTAACGACACAAGCCGAAGTCGAAGCCGCATTTCCGTTCGCGCAGCGTCATGGCAGCGAAGTGATGGTCGAGAAATTTATTGCGGGTAACGAACATCGCTTACTCGTCGTTGCAGGCAAAGTGGTTGCTGCTTCGCGTGGCGAGAGCGCGTGGGTAGTTGGCAATGGGGTGAATACGGTTTATGACTTGGTCGAAGATCAGATCAATGCCGATCCACGACGCGGTAGCGGAGAAGATTTCCCGCTGGCAGAGGTCGGCATCGTCAACAGCCCGTCGATACGCCAAGACCTGGCGCGACAAGGTTTGGAGCCGGATTCGATTCCTGAAAATGGTCGCCGTGTGTTGATTCAACGCAACGGCAATGTGGCGTTTGAATGCAGCGAATTTGTGCACCCCGAAGTGGCTGCCGTAGTGGGCTTGGCGGCACGGATTGTTGGCTTGGACATTGCCGGAATTGATGTCGTCGCGCAGGATATTTCACGTCCGTTGGCTGAGCAAGGTGGGGCAGTAGTCGAGGTGAATGCCGGGCCAGGATTATTGATGCATTTGAAGCCCGCCAGCGGCACGCCGCAGCCGGTGGGCGAGGCGATTGTGGCGCACTTGTTCCCGGATGCGAGTAACGGTCGGATTCCCATTGTGGGGATTAGTGGCACTGGTGGAAGCAATGCAAATGACAACAACGCGCACATCGCCCGTCTCGTGCATTGGTTGATGGACTTCGCTGGTTATCACGCGGGCTTGGCCTGCGCAGACGGATTGTTCCTTGGCCGGCGTCGGGTAGACGCGCGCAACTCGGTTAATTTTGATGCTGGTCAGCGCGTGTTGATTAACCGTTCGGTCGACGCTGCAGTATTTGAAACCACTGTAGAAAGCATATTGCGCGAAGGCTTGCCGTATGACAAATGTCAGGTCGGCGTGGTCACCGACGTAGGTGAAGCGGATGATTTCAGCGAGTTTTATATGAACCACGACGATCATGTCTACAAAGTGCTGCGCACGCAAGTCGATGTGGTGCTGGCCACCGGAATTGCGGTGCTTAACGCTGCCGATGCGCAAGTCGTCGAGATGGCCGAGTTGTGCGATGGCGAGGTGATTTTCTACGGTGTGCGGTCCAACGAGGTTATTGCGGCACATTTACAAAGCGGCGCGCGCGCGGTGGTTTTACAAGCGCAACAAGCGGCATTGTGCAAAGGCGATGAACCTGCACGCTTGGTCAATATCGCTACCCCGTTGCTGGCCGACGAAGGACGGAAATCCAGCGTCGCAGCGGCCATCGCGGTGGCGTGGGGGCTGGGAATTTCCGCCGAATTGATTGCGGCAGGCTTGGAAAATTTTACTACCGACGCGCCAACGTTTAACGCATAGTTCAGCGCATAAGCATTGCTCAACAAATAGGAAAACTGTCTCATGGATGTATCGCGTATTCGTGTGTTGCGAGGGCCAAATTTATGGAGCCGTCACACCTCCGTTGAAGCTATCGTGGCTTGTGCGCCGGATGAATGTGAGATCGACACGATGCCAGGGTTTGAAGCGCGAGTGCGTGCGCGTTTTCCCGAGCTTGGGCAATTGCAACCCAAGGGCCATCTCGACCCGATGTCGCTCGCCCATGTGCTCGAAGCGGCGACTTTGGGGCTGCAAATTCAAGCCGGTTGTCCGGTGACATTTAGTCGCACACAAGCCACGGTTGATGTCGGCGTCTTTCAATTGGTGGTTGAATACACCGAGGAAAGCGTGGGACGCATGGCGCTGGAAATGGCGCAGGAACTGGTCGAATCAGCGCGCACCGATACACCGTTCGATTTGACCGCATCGCTGGCCAAGCTTAAAGAGACAGACGAGGACGTGCGCTTGGGTCCATCGACAGGCGCAATAGTGCATGCAGCAGTTTTGCATGGCATTCCGTATCGACGCTTGACGCAGGGGAGTTTGGTGCAGTTCGGTTGGGGTTCGAAACAGCGGCGAATTCAAGCGGCGGAAATCGATTCCACCAGCGCGATTGCCGAATCCATTGCGCAGGACAAACAACTCACTAAACGCTTGCTCAAAGCCGCTGGCGCCTCGGTGCCGACTGGTCGTCCGGTCGATGATGTGGACGATGCGTGGGCAGCGGCGTTGGAGATTGGTTTACCAGTGGTGGTCAAGCCGCAAGATGGCAATCAAGGCAAAGGTGTGACGGTCAATATCGTCACCCGTGATCATCTGGAAATCGCTTTTAACGCAGCCAAGGAATTTCGCCGCAACATCATGGTCGAAAGTTATATGCCGGGCCATGACTTTCGCATGCTGGTGGTCGGCGATAAATTGATTGCCGCCGCCCGCCGCGATTCGCCTTTTGTGGTCGGAGATGGCGTGCACACGATTGTTGAATTGGTCGCCCAAATCAACACCGACCCACGCCGCGGCGATGGTCACGCCACCCCGATGACGCGGATCCGGATTGATGAAATCGCCGTCGCGCGCATTGCGATTCAAGGCTTCACACCTCAATCTATCCCGCCCAAAGGTCAGCGCGTGGTGTTGCGTAACAACGCGAATTTGTCCACTGGCGGTACGGCCACTGATGTCACTGATGACGTGCATCCCGATGTAGCCGCTAGTGCAGTAGCCGCAGCGCAGATGATCGGTTTGGACATATGTGGCGTGGATATCGTCTGCGATACCGTGTTAAGACCGCTGGAAGAAACCGGTGGCGGCATCGTTGAAGTCAATGCCGCGCCGGGACTTCGCATGCACACCGCGCCGTCGTTTGGCAAAGGTCGGCCAGTAGGCGAAGCGGTAATTGCGGCACTCTATCCCGACGGCGGCGATGGTCGTATTCCTCTGGTCGCAGTGACCGGAACGAATGGCAAGACAACAACGGTGCGACTGATTTCACACCTGATTGCGGCCAGCGGTTTACGCGTCGGCATGACTAATACCGACGGCGTTTATGTGCAGGGCAAACGTATCGACACCGGAGATTGTTCCGGCCCACGCAGTGCGCGCAATGTGTTGATGCATCCCGATGTTGATGCAGCGGTGTTTGAGACCGCGCGTGGCGGCATGCTGCGTGAAGGCTTGGCTTTTGATCGCTGCAAGGTTGCGGTGGTTACCAACATTGGTTTGGGTGATCATTTGGGGCTAAATTACATCACCAGCGTCGCCGATTTGGCGGTGCTCAAACGCGTCATCGTGCAAAACGTTGCGCCTGCAGAAGCGGGTGGCGTCGGCGTGCTCAACGCCGCCGATCCATTGGTGGTAAAGATGGCTGGCGATTGCCCCGGCGAAATTATTTATTTTGCGGTTGATCAAAATTTGCCGGTGATGGCGGCGCATCGTGCGCGTGGGCATCGG
>JANYAW010000395.1 GCA_025361105.1 Rhodocyclaceae bacterium
GAAAAAGCTCCTGCAAGCACACGGCATCATCGATCAGAACCTGGACTGGAGCTTTGGTGAAGGACATTTGGTGATTGCCGGTGATGTGTTTGATCGTGGTGAGCAGGTGACGGAAGCGCTGTGGTTACTCTATGCACTCGATGCACAAGCCAAAGCTGCTGGCGGTGCAGTGCATATGCTATTGGGTAATCACGAGACGATGGTGATGGCCAACGATTTGCGTTACGTCAATCCGAAATATCTCGCCGTGGCGCAAACCTTGGGGCTAACCTATCCTGAACTTTTCGACAATCAAAGTGTCCTCGGTCGTTGGCTGCGCAGCAAACCAATCATCATTCAAGTAAACGAAAGCTTGTTTATGCATGCCGGATTGCATCCTGACTATGCCAGTTTGAAAATGTCGTTTAGCGAAGTCAACGAGCAATTTCGTCGCTCGCTTGGCTTTGCCAAGAGCGAAATCAAGCAAGAAGAAACACTGGCATTTTTGTACGGCAAGCTCGGTCCGATTTGGTATCGCGGATATTTCAATGCGCCGTTACTCGACGCAAGCGATCTCGACAAGTTGCTCGTCCAAATGCAGGTGACGCGCATTGTGGTTGGCCATACCACCATGTCTGGTGTGCTTTCGCACTATCAGGGGAAAGTCATTTCCATCGATGGCGACCTCAAGGGCGGCAAGGCAGGTGAGCTACTGTTGATAGAAAACGGAATTTTGTCGCGTGGTACTTTGGACGGCGAGCGATTGCCGATTCCCGAGTTCAGCGGACGATCCGCAGGCTTGGACTAATCCGATCACTGAAGCTTGTTTGAGCAACAGCAAACAAAATTAATTGGCACCAGCGACGAATGGAAGCGCACGGATTTGCAAATGTAATTCCTCAGTTGGTGCTGGCGATACGCCGTCAGAATTTCAGAAGAGGGCAGAAACTCGCTGCCTAAATAGAAAAAACCGTCAGCCAAAATGCACTAACGGTTTTCTCAATTTTTTGGTCGGGACGGAGTGATTCGAACACTCGACCCCTTGCACCCCATGCAAGTGCGCTACCAGGCTGCGCCACGCCCCGACGAGCAGAAATTATATCAGCAAGGGTGTTGCGCCTAGATTGGCGCGTGAAGAAAAGCGATGATGCTGTCGAGCGCTTCGTGCAAGCTCTTGCCACCTGTTGGTGCCGGCAATTCATGCTCGGAATCAGGATGCCCCGGGCCATCTTCCAAACGGTTTCTGGCACCACTGATGGTGAATCCATCTTGATAAAGTAGCTCGCGGATGCGTCTCACCAGTAACACTTCGTGGTGCTGGTAATAGCGTCGATTGCCGCGGCGCTTGACCGGTTTGAGCTGGGTGAATTCTTGTTCCCAATAGCGCAGCACGTGAGGTTTGACGCCGCACAAATCGCTGACTTCACCTATGGTGAAGTAGCGCTTGGCGGGGATGGGAGGCAGATCTGATCTAGAACTGCTGGACGCTACCACGAGGTGTGGTCTCCACCGCGGTCTTTAGCTTTTGGCTGGAATGAAAAGTCACCACGCGACGCGCGGTGATGGGAATTTCTTCACCGGTTTTTGGATTGCGTCCGGGACGTTGTGGCTTGTCGCGTAATTGAAAATTGCCAAAGCCAGAAAGTTTGACACCATCGCCACCTTCAAGCGACAGGCGCACTTCATCAAAAAACGCCTCGACCATGTCTTTCGCTTCGCGCTTGTTGAGCCCAACTTTCTCAAAAAGAAGGTCAGCAAGCTCGGCTTTGGTGAGGGTCATTGCGGTGGTTCTCCGGGGTCAGGCTCTAAGGATTGCGTTGTAGTCGCGTCCTGCAATTGCCAACAAATTTGCGACTGCCGCTTCGACTTCCGCATCCTCGAGAGTGCGTTGAGTATCTTGCATAACTATACGAAACGCAAGGCTTTTTTGTCCTGCAGCGAGGCCTTTGCCTTGATACAAGTCAAACAGATAAATGTCGCAAACAATTTCTGCCGCGGCGGCTTTCATGGCATCCAAAAGTGGCTGTAGCGCTTGCGTTTGTGGCACTACCAGCGCCAGATCACGAGTTACTGCCGGTTGTCGCGAGAGTTCGCGATAGGCCGGCAAAGTTTTGCCCAACAGCGGATCGAGCTCGGCTTCAAAAATCATCGGTGCACTGACGAGTTCGTATTTTTGAACCCAGCGCGGATGCAGTTCACCAATGATGCCAACGGTTTTTCCATTGACGATGAGGTTGGCACAACGACCAGGATGCAGCGCAGGATGGGTGGATTTCTCAAAGCGAACTGCTTGCTGCGCAAAGATCGCTTCAACATCGGCCTTGAGATCAAAAAAGTCCACCTGGCGCTTGGGTTGACCCCATTGTTCGTCGGTACAAGGACCCCATGCCAGCAGACCTATCCGCTGTGGTTGAGCAAATCCGGCGACCGCGCTTGGTTCGCTGGTGCGCAAAAAACAGCGACCGATTTCAAACAAGCGGACACGTTCAATCTGTCGTTTGTGATTGTTGGCCAAGGCGCCGATCAAACCGCCTATCAGGTTTGAGCGCATGGTGCTCATTTGCGCGGCGATAGGGTTTGCCAACGTAATGGGTGCGCCGCTTGCAGCGTTGTCGGCAAAGTCCTGTTCCCATTCGCTATCGACGAAGCTGTAAGTGACAATCTCGTGATAGTCGCGCTCGGCGACTATGCGCCGCAATTGCATGGCGGTGCGGCTGTTCTCGGTGCTGGGCATCATGGCGGCACGAGCAATAGGGGGTGAAGTGGGAATATTTTCGTAGCCGTAAATGCGCGCGAGCTCCTCAATTAAATCCTCTTCTATGCTCATGTCGAAACGGAACGACGGCGGCGTGATCAGAAAGGAATCCGCATTGCGCTGCACAGCGAGGCCTAGCCCGCGCAGGATGCTTTCGATACGGTCTGCACCGAGCGAAACACCGAGTACCTTATCGGCGCGCGCCACACGCAAGGCGACGGCGGGGCGCTTGGGAAGATATTCAGCGGCGACTGCCTCGACTACAGGGCCGGCGTTGCCACCGCAAATTTGCAGTATCAACGCCGTGGCGCGCTCGATGGCGCTGACCTGCAATTCGAAGTCGACACCACGTTCGTAGCGGTACGACGCGTCGGTTGAAAAGCCCAATGTGCGTGCCTTGCCGACGATGGCTTCGGGAGCGAAAAAAGCGCACTCAAGAAACAAATCGGTAGTGGTCGCAGCTATGCCTGAAAATTCGCCGCCCATCACTCCGGCAATTGCCAGAGGCTTTTCATCATCGGCAATCAACGCTGTGGTTGCGCTTGGCACAGTGGTTTGGCCATTGAGCAGGACCAAGGTTTCATTGGCCCTTGGAGGGCGAACGTGGATAGTGCCGGTGAGCTGCGCGTTGTCAAAGGCATGCAGCGGTTGACCCAGTTCGAGCATGACGTAGTTGGTAATGTCGACCAAGGCGGAAATCGAGCGCACACCAGAGCGTTCGATGCGCTGCTTCATCCAGTCCGGTGTTGGTGCTTGCGCATTGACACCGGTCACTATGCGGCCGCAATAGCGCGGGCAAGCGGTCGGTGCCTCAAGCTTAATGGCACGCTTCAGCTCATGTACCGCGGCGATTGGCGTGATGGATGGCGCTATCAGCGGTGTTCCTGTGAGCGCAGAAACTTCGCGAGCGATGCCGAGCAAGGACAAACAATCAGCCCGATTGGGCGTGAGTTTGAGTGTAATCAAGGCATCATCAAGGTCGAGCAGATTGCGAATATCAGTGCCTATGACCGCATCATCAGCGAGCTTCAACAGACCAGCATGATCGTCATTAAGACCGAGTTCGCGTGCCGAGCAGAGCATGCCAAAACTATCGACGCCGCGCACCTTGGCTTGCTTGATTTCCACGCCCGGCAGCTTGGCGCCAACAAGTGCGCAGGGGATTTTCATGCCGGCTACGACATTGGGCGCACCACAGACAATTTGCAGCGATTCTGCTTGTCCGATATCGACTCGGCATAGCTTGAGCTTGTCTGCATCGGGATGTTTTTCGACAGACAAAACCTGAGCAACGATGACATCGCTAAATGGCGGCGCGGGCTTGTTGACTTCCTCGACCTCTAGCCCGGCCATCGTCAGCAGGTGGCACAGCGCTTCCGTCGACATCGGCGGATTGCACAAACTGCGTAGCCAGGATTCTGAAAATTGCATGACGAATGAGTCCGCGAAAAAAGGGGAGCCGAAGTTATTGGAACTGCTTCAAGAAGCGTAGATCGCCCTCAAAAAACAGGCGTAAATCATTGACACCATAACGCAGCATGGTCAGGCGATCCGGACCCATGCCGAAAGCGAAGCCAGTGTATTTTTCCGGATCGAATCCACCACAGCGCAGCACATTCGGATGCACCATGCCGCAACCGGCGATTTCCAGCCAGCGACCTTCTAATGGACCGCTCATGAAGGCGACATCAATCTCCGCTGATGGCTCGGTGAATGGGAAAAACGAAGGACGGAAGCGCACTTTCAAATCTTCGCTTTCAAAGAAATTGCGCAAGAAGTCGGTGACCACACCTTTCAAATCGGCAAAGCTGACATGCTCGCCTACCCACAATCCCTCGGCCTGATGAAACATCGGTGAATGGGTGGCATCCGAGTCCACGCGATAAACGCGACCCGGGCATAGGATGCGCAGTTCGGGCATGGTCTCCAAATGCTTGTAGCGCTCGGTATGCGCCAGCATGGAGCGAATTTGTACCGGACTGGTATGCGTTCGCAGTAATACATCGGACTGTACATTGCCATCGGCGTCGGCAATGTAAAACGTATCGTGCATCGAGCGGGCGGGGTGATTGTCCGGTGTATTGAGTGCAGTGAAGTTGTGCCAATCAGTTTCGATTTCCGGGCCATCAGCAACTGCAAAACCTATCGAACGGAACAAGGCTTCGATGCGCTCGAGGCTCATGCTTACCGGATGCAGGCCGCCGCGCGTGCGGCCACGCCCCGGCAGCGTGACATCCAGCGCTTCGGCAGCGAGCTGGGCTTCAAGTTGCGCGTTGCGCAGCGCTTCACGGCGTGTCACCAGCGCCAACTCAATCGATTCTTTGGCGCGATTGATTTCTGCGCCGACGGCCTTGCGTTCCTCTGGCGGCAGTTTGCCCAGACCTTTGAGCAAGGCGGTCAATGAGCCGTCTTTGCCTAGATAGCGCGCTTTAGCATCTTCGAGCTTGGCCGGCTCGGTCGCCGCGGTGAAGTCCGCAATCGCTGCATCGACCAAGATGGCAAGTTCGGTGGCAAGTTGTTCTTGATTACTCATCAGTGCGCATTCGCGATGTGCATATAAAGCGGTGCATGTAAAAAAAAGGAGGCCCCAGAATCTTGGGCCTCCCTTCCGTTGGTGGTGCTTGATTACGCCGGAAGCTGGGCCTTGGCTTGATTCGCCAGGGCGGCAAATGCCGGTTTGTCAAATACCGCCAGATCAGCCAGCACTTTGCGATCCACTTCGATGGAGGCTTTTTTCAGGCCGTTCATCAAGGTGCTGTACTTCATGCCTAGTTCACGTGCGGCGGCGTTGATACGCGCAATCCACAACACGCGGAACTGACGTTTCCGTTGACGACGATCGCGGTAGGCATATTGCCCGGCTTTCATCACCGCTTCTTTGGCGACCCGATAGACCGTACTGCGACGGCCGCGATAGCCTTTAGCCTGGTCGAGAACTTTCTTATGGCGCGCGCGCGCCGTTACACCACGTTTTACTCTTGGCATTTTTCGTCTCCTTAAGCGTTGGGTAGCATGGCGCGAACCGATTTGATATCGGCTGCACTCACGGTTAAGGTGCCACGAAGTTGCCGCTTGTTCTTGGTGGTTTTCTTGGTGAGGATGTGGCGCTTAAACGCTTGTGCGCGTTTGATGCTGCCGGATGCGCGCACGATAAATCGTTTAGCGGCACCGCTCTTGGTTTTCATCTTCGGCATCGAAGATCTCCTTATCACATGAAGCCAGGTGTTTCCCGTCGTGGGAATGCTTGGTGACCCGCCTCACTTCTTTTTATCGGTTGCTGAAATCCAACGCCCGACAAATCACTACGTGCTACTTGCTGCTTTTTTCTTTGACGCTGCCAGCACCATGATGAGCTGCCGACCTTCCATTTTTGGCCACTGTTCAACCATGGCCTGCTGCTCTAAATCTGCCTTGATTCTTTCCAACATGCGCATACCGATTTCCTGGTGCGCCATTTCCCGACCTCGGTAACGCAGTGTAATTTTTGCTTTGTCGCCATCGGCCAAAAACTTGATCACGTTACGCAATTTGATTTGGTAATCGTTTTCGTCGGTGCCCGGACGAAACTTAACTTCCTTCACTATTACTTGCTTCTGCTTCAGCTTGGCCTCGTGGGCGCGCTTGGCTTCCTGATACTTGAACTTGCCCACATCCATGATTTTGCAGACTGGTGGCTGCGCCATCGGCGCGATTTCCACTAAATCCACACCAGCCTCATCGGCTAGCTCCAGCGCTTGACGAATCGGGACGATTCCTAACTGTTCACCGTCAACCCCGACCAGACGGACTTCCGGGGCTGTAATTTCGTCATTCAGACGCTGCGACTTTTCCTGAGCGATGGTTCAAATCTCCATAAAAATAAACAACGATGCCAGTGCCTAAACCTTGTTTTTCAGGTCAAGCAACAGGCGCTCTATCAAGGCTGCTGGGGACATTTGTCCGAGATCAGTGTTGCCACGGGCTCGAACGGCGACCAACTCGGCGGCTTTTTCTTTCTCGCCAACCACAACGAGATAAGGCCGCTTTTGCAAGCTATGTTCGCGTATTTTATAGTTAATTTTCTCGCCGCGCAAATCGCAATCGACGCGCAGACCTTGTAAACGCAGCATTTTTGCCACAGATTCGGCGTAATCCGCCTGGTGCTCCGAGATGTTCATGACGACGACTTGAACCGGTGCCAGCCAAAGCGGGAAGGCGCCAGCGTGGTTTTCGACCAGCATGCCGATGAAACGCTCCAAGGAACCGAGAATTGCCCGATGCAGCATCACCGGCGTATGGCGGCTGTTGTCCTCACCGACAAATTCGGCACCAAGGCGACCGGGCATCGAGAAATCGACCTGCATGGTGCCGCACTGCCATGAGCGACCGATGGCATCTTTGATGTGATATTCAATTTTCGGGCCGTAAAACGCACCTTCGCCGGCGAGTTCTTCCCAAGTCTCGCCG
>JANYAW010000401.1 GCA_025361105.1 Rhodocyclaceae bacterium
ACATCCGTAGCACTGAATCGGCTGCGCTACACATCCTGCGCATCCTCGAAGAAGAGGCGATGAAGGAAAACACCGGCGCGCTGCATTGCCAGGTGCCAGTGGATGTCGGCACTTTCCTGCTCAACGAAAAGCGTGTCGACATTTCGCGTATCGAAATGCGTCATCGCGTCAATCTGGTGATCGTGCCCAATCGGCATCTCGAAACTCCAGCGCACGAAATCATTCGCCTGCGTCACGATCAACTGAACGCCGAAGGCATCGCGCTGGCCAGCTATCAAATGGCTGAAAAACCGGTGGAAGAAAAGTACCAACCACCGTCGGCGCAAAACGAAGCCAAAGCAGTCAAGATTGAAGCTGTGGTCAAGGGTATTACGCCTGACCAACCAGCGCCGATTGTTGTGCCACGCGCAGCAGCGCCAGTGACCAGTGCGGCTGCCACGCCCGGATTGTGGGCGACCATAGTTTCGTGGTTCACTAGTGCCAAGCCTGAAACACCGGTAGTGATTGTTGCCCCAAGCAAAGATGCATCGACACGTCGTGATCGTCCCGGTCGTGACGGGCGTGATGGACGAACCGGTCGTGATGGTCGCGGTGGTCGTAATGGACGTAGCGGTGGTCGCGATGGCCAACGTGACGGTCAGCGCGATGGGCAACGTAACGAGTCTGGACAACGTCCGGCGCAAGGGCAACAAGCCGCGCCAGCGACGCAACCAGCGCCCGCGCAAAAACGTGAAGGACGCAATGAACCGCGTCCGCCGCGTGAGCCAAGAGAACCGCGTCCGCCGCGTGATGCAGCCGCAGTTCCAGTTGTTGCCGCGAATACAAACGCCGATGCTCAACGCCCACCGAATACACCCAAGCCCGAAGGCGAGGGCGGTGGTCGTGGACGCAGTCGTCGCGGTCGTGGCCGTGGTCGCGGTGATCGTCAGGATGAAGCTACACCAACAGCAACAGTTGCCGCTGCAGTGGATACCGTTGAATTAGGTGAGACCCAAGTGAGCGTGCCAGTGGCAAGTATTGCGCCGGATGCCACCGTGACGGTCGACAACGGCGTATTGTCAGCACCAACTAGTGAAGTTGTGCCGGTTGTTGTTGCCGCTGAGGCAGTCGTTGCAGCCGTTGTTCCAACAACGGTTACAGAGGCACCCGCCGTTGTTGCCGATACCTTCGAACGGACGATTCCTATTCCGGCAGAAGTAATTCCAGTCCCTGTTGTGATGCCCGAAGCTGTCGCCGTGGTAGCAACACCAGCACCCGTTCCTGTGGTCGCCGAAGCGCCGATGGAAACGGTTGCACCTGTCGTTGCTATTGCACCGGCTGTATTGGCCGAGCCGATAGTCATCACGCCACCCACGCCGGTGTTCGCACCTGCGCCTGCGCCGGTTGATCTGAAACCGGCATTGGAACAAGCAGGATTGGTGATGATAGAAACGCAAAGCGCTGCTCCGCGTGAGGCTTACATGCAGCCACCGCCGGCGCTGGGCCGCAAACCCCGTCCGCAAGCTCAGATTGCAGCCGAACCCTTGCAAATGGTGGAAACCAAGAACAATTAATTGCCTGGTTCGGTAATAGCTTGGTAAAAAAGGCCGCGAAGTTCGCGGCTTTTTTTTCGCACAAACTTGGACGGTTGCGCACTTCTCCCTCCCCTTCAAGGGGAGGGTCGGGGTGGGGATGGGGCTTTGAAGCAGACCGTGCAAACTCTCCCCATCCCCCTCCCAGCCTCCCCCTTGAAGGGGGAGGAGCCGACACATTTTGTATTCACGCGATAGCTCTGCTTCACTTTGCATTCCCATCCGCATCATGCGCCGCACCACCAAACGCCAGCCGCTTGATACGAAATAATTCATCCCGCGCTGCTGCCGCCTGTTCAAATTCCAGATTGCGCGCGTGTTCCTGCATGGCCTTCTCCAGCCGCCGGATTTCCCGCGACAAGTCCTTCTCGCTCATCACTTCATAGCGCGCTGCTTCTTCGGCGGCTTTCAACTCCTTGCCGGCGACTTCAGCGTCGTAAATGCCGTCGATGATGTCCTTGATGCGCTTATGCACACTGACCGGCGTAATGTTGTTTTCCAGATTGTGCGCGATCTGCTTGTTGCGCCGCCGCTCGGTTTCGTCCATCGCTCGCTGCATGGAATCGGTAATCCGGTCGGCATACAAAATCGCCGTGCCGTTCAGATGCCTTGCCGCGCGGCCCATGGTTTGTATCAGCGAGCGGGTGGAGCGCAGGAAGCCTTCCTTGTCGGCATCGAGAATCGCCACCAGCGAAACTTCAGGAATGTCCAGGCCTTCACGCAACAAATTAATTCCGACCAGCACATCGAACACGCCGAGGCGCAGATCGCGAATGATTTCGACTCGCTCCACGGTATCGATATCGGAATGCAGATAACGGACTTTGATACCGTTGTTGGCCAAATAATCGGTGAGCTGTTCCGACAATTTCTTGGTCAGCGTGGTCACCAACACACGCTCGCCGAGCGCATTGCGTTTTTTGATTTCCAGCAACAGGTCATCCACTTGCGTCGACGCCGGTCGAACGTCTACCAGCGGATCAATCAAGCCAGTGGGGCGTACCAACTGCTCTACCACTTGACCTTGATGCGCGTCCTCATAAACCGAAGGCGTTGCAGAAACAAAAATCGTTTGCGGTATAAGGCGTTCAAATTCCTCAAATTTCAGCGGCCGATTATCCAGTGCCGAGGG
>JANYAW010000405.1 GCA_025361105.1 Rhodocyclaceae bacterium
CGTCTCATCAAAGTGCCGAGGGCATCATACACCAAGCGATGGCGGGCTATAACGCTTAAACCCGAAAAGCAAGCCGCAATAATTCGTAAGCGAAAGTGTCCACCGCCCTCGCGTGCCCCCGCGTGTCCGGCATGTTTGGCAGAGTCATCAATAATCTCGATTGAGGTTGGTTCAAGCGCCTGCAAGCGATGCTCAATTTCTGCACTCACATTCATTGTGACGGGAAAACTTTCTTGAATGCAAAAATATCGACCTTGGCGTAAACCCCAGCCGCCATGTATGGGTCTGCATCAGCCCAGGCACGCGCTGCTGCGTGCGAGTCAAAATCAGCAACGATCAAGCTGCCAACGAAGCCTGGTGGCGGGGTATCGTCGCTGATGATTGGAAAGGGTCCGGCCAGATTAAGTCGCCCCAGTGCTTGCAAAACTTCCAGTCGCGCAACATGCGCAGGCCTTGCTGCAAGCCGCCGCTCAAGGCTGTTTTCAACGTCATAGCCAATGATGGTGAAAAGCATCAGGTGTTTTCCTCGTGCTCGGGTTCCATATACTTTGCCAAAAACAAGCCTTGCGCCACGATAAATGCAATCAACAAGCCCATTCCGCCAAACAGCTTGAAATTCACCCATGCGTCGGTACTGAAATTGAACGCAATGTAGAGATTCAAGCAACCCATCAAGAGGAAAAATGCCACCCATGTATTGGCAAGTCTGCGCCACAATAAATCAGACAGACGCACTTGTTCTTCAAGCATTTTCCGGATGATATTGCGGCCGAAGAAACGATCAGCGCCGAAAATAATCACTGCAAATATCCAATACAAAATCGTCGGCTTCCATTTGATGAAACTCTCGTCGTGGAGCATCAAGGTGGCGCTGCCAAATACGGTGACCAGCGTTAAGCTTACCCACTGTATTGTCTCAACCTTGCGATGACGCAACCAGACCCACACAATCTGGAACACCGTCGCCGCAATGAGAACGGCGGTGCCAACGTAAATGTCGAAAGCCTTGAACGCGGCAAAAAATAGGATGACCGGGAATAGGTCGAAGAGAAATTTCATGGGCGCGATTTTAGCGATTCAATCTTGTAGCGGCTAGTCGTGAGTTTCCAAAGCGATCGATGCGGAATTGATGCAATAGCGATCACCGGTCGGGAGCGGGCCGTCGGGAAAAACGTGACCGAGATGGGCGCCGCACTTGGTACAGGTGACTTCGGTGCGTTGCATGTGGTGACTTGAGTCGTGACTGAGTTTGACGTTTTGCAGATTGGCGGGCGCCGAAAAACTTGGCCAACCGCAGCCCGAATCGAATTTAGCGGTGGAATCAAAAAGTACTTCACCACAGCAAATGCAACGATAAACCCCTGCGTCGTCACAGTTCCAGTACTTACCGGTGAAGGCTTGTTCGGTGCCTTTTTCACGGGTCACGCGATATTGCAATGGCGTTAAGCGTTTACGCAATTCGTTGTCATCAAGCATAGCTTTCTCCAAACTGAGATTTGACCTGTGCTGAATATAATCCTAGATGATGTTCGCGCCGGATTGATGCGGATACCAACGGAATAAATCGAGACGAATTTTGCCAGTTGGTGCTGGTGACACGCCGTTAAATCCGTCGTCAATTGTGTAAGGGAGCGTAATGCGAGTTGTTGTGCTTGGAGCCGGGGTCATTGGCGTAACGACGGCGTGGGCATTGTCTCGCGCTGGCCATGAAGTTACCGTGCTTGAGCGGCAGCATGCGCCCGCACAGGAAACGAGTTTTGCCAATGGCGGCCAGCTTTCGGTGAGCCATGCTGAGCCGTGGGCGAATCCGCAAGCACCATGGCAAATTTTGAAGTGGTTGGGCATCGAAGACGCGCCGTTACTGTGGCGTATGCGTGCGGATGCTGCACAGTGGAGTTGGGGTTGCCGTTTCTTGCTGGAATGCCTACCGCATCGAACGCGACGCAATACGCAATCTTTGCTCGCGCTTGGGCTTTATAGCCGCAATGCATTGGCGGAAATTCGTGATGAACTTGGGTTTGATTATCACCAATTGCAGCGTGGCATTTTGCGCTTTTATACCGACCCGACGGAGTTTGAACGTGCGCGACGCGGCGCAGTGTTGTTGTGTGAGCAGGGTGCAGAACAGCAGGTCAAATCGGCTGAGGAGTGCTTACATATCGAGCCAGCGCTGGCGAACTCTCGCGACCCAATTGTGGGTGGCACATTCACTGCGAACGATGAGTCGGGCGATGCAAGGTTGTTTAGTGAAGCCCTAACTCGTGCATGTCAGCAGCGCGGTGTGCAGTTTAACTTCGGCGCACAGGCGAAAAATCTGGAGCGCCATCAAGATTGTATCGTTGCCGTGAAAACGATCGATGGCGAACGCTTCACTGCCGATGCATTTGTGGTTGCGCTCGGTTGTCAGTCTGCACCAATGTTGAATTCGCTCGGTCTACGATTTCCGATTTATCCACTTAAAGGATATTCGGCGAGCGTGTCAATTCCAGCCGGTACGATGGCACCGTTTGTGAGTTTGACTGACGAGGCTCACAAACTAGTGTTTTCTCGCCTGGGCGACACCTTGCGCGTCGCCGGAACGGCTGAATTTACGGGCTTTGATCTCGGCCTAAATCACGCGCGTTGTGCCGCGTTGATTCGTCGTACCCGGCAAATTTTCCCTAGTCTCGACGGTCTCAACGAAATCGAGTATTGGGCTGGCCTGCGACCAGCAACGCCGGGCAATGTGCCGCTAATCGGCGGGACACAAATCCCGAATCTTTGGCTCAACTCCGGCCATGGCACGCTGGGCTGGACCTTGGCGTGTGGCTCCGCAAAACTGCTGGCGCAAATGATGACTGGAATGAAACCGGAAATTGATCAATCACCATACCGCGCAAAATCCGGTGGCTGAAACCAACAACAAAAATGTCAATGCAAGTGGCGCGGCGCCGCTTCGCTCGGTTCATCTGGCATTTCAGCGTGCACCGTTTCTCCATCCGGACTTGGATAGAGTGGCGCACCGCAGTCGTCGCAATATTCAATCGGCAAACGCTGATCGAGTACAAGTACATCGATTACGCCGTTAGCGCGTAAAACGGCTTCGATAAGGCTGGGTGCCTCGGTGCCTTCATCTTCGCTTTCGAGTAATGGCCAGACGACGCCGTGAATGACATCGGTGCGTCCGCGCAAACAAAATCCGATGCGAAATTCCTCAAGCTGTTTGTCGTGATAGCCACCAATCACGGCGCGAAAATCTGCGGCGGGTCGTCCCATTACGGTTTGCAAAAATGAAATCGCCGAGACCAATGAGTACGGTCGCGAGGCGCGATCCGCTTCACGTAACGCGGCGTGGTACGCCATCGGCGGTAGCAAATCCATCGCGCAGGCCGGCAGTAAAGGCCGCAGGACTTCGCTGCCCTGTTCGTTCCATCGTGTCACCGCGAGTTCGCGCCCTAGATCGCCTTCTTGCCAACGAAATAGCGGCGCGCCACGCAGACCCGCCACGGCTGCGACAAGATATCGGGTATCGGAAAGAAAATTGACCGTTTCTGCCATTTGAGCAACATCAATTTTCAGGTCACGACTATGTAAAGCGGCGCGTGCCAGTTTTTCGGTCAAGACCGCAGTATCGACATAACTTTGCGGTAGCTGATCAGGGCTGAACAGAAAATCGGCTAGCCCCAAACGCGCGTCGCTGGCCAACAAGTGTGCTTGAAACTGTACTCGAATCGAGGCCAGATGATCCGCGTGTATGGGGCCAGAAGGAATCTGAAAACGCGACCAGGCCAAAATCGGTAAGGCAATCAAGATGACATCATGCCCGCTGCCGGTATCGGTAGATCGGGTCTCGGCACACGACTCGACGAGATCAATCAGCGCGTCATAGGCTTGATCAGTTCCCGCATACAACTGATCAAGTGCGTCGGCAATGGTTCTTTCGTCTTTTTCCAAGAGCAAGCGACTGACCTGTTTCGCCAATCGGTCTGCCCAAAACGTATCTTCAATGCGAGAAGTCGATCCGGCAAGTTCGGTACTGAGGCGAACCAAAAGCTCTAGGTCAGGAGTCTGCTTGGCACGGCGAGGAAATCTGGAGCGTTTCATGGCGATTTTTGCTTTTGGTTGCTTTTAGCGCAGAGCGCGAAGCAGAAGTCGTGACCGAGTGACTTTGATTGTAACAGTCGAGTCAGTCAGATGAAGTTAAGCTTTTGTAGCAGCCAGCAGTAGGAAGACGGTTGGGCGCTTATCCAGGTTGGGCATCGCTGCTGTCCGCCATTCGCTAATTTTGCGCGTCATTACTAGTTCGGTAGCGAGCGTTAAATCTGATGCGACGCAAAGCCGTGTTCGTGTTTGGCAATGCTGCAAAAGCGCAGCGAATAAAGCTTGATTGCGGTAGGGCGTTTCAATGAACAACTGAGTTTGGGTCAAGCGTGCTGATTCCGCGTCCAAGGCGGCAATTTTTTTGGCGCGCTCCGGATCGCGCGCCGGAAGATAGCCATGAAACGCAAAACGTTGGCCATCAAGACCGGATGCCATTAAAGCCAACATCAACGACGACGGGCCGACCAACGGACGTACGCGAATACCAAGTTCATGACTTCTACGCACCAACAATGCACCCGGATCAGCCACGGCCGGACAACCTGCATCGGACATCAACGCGACATCATGGCCAGCCCGTGCCGGTGCCAGTAGCTTGTCGCAATCTGCCTGCGTTGGTGCAGTGGGAAGCTCATTGATGGATAGTTCGCGCAGTGGTTTTGGATGACCAAGTCGCGCTAGTTCAGCACGCGCACTTTTGGCGTTCTCGACCACAAAATGCTCGACCGCGCATGCGTTGTCACGAACCTGTTGCGGTAACCAGATTGACCAAGCGGCATCACCCAAGCCCACTGGCAGCAGCAACAATGTGCCCATGGTTGCGGTCATGGGACGGATATCCCTTCGTGCCTAAGCATGGTGCACAGCGCAATCAGCGGTAAGCCGATGAGTGCGTTGGGATCGTCGCCGCGAATGTAGTCGAGCAATGCAATACCCAAGCCTTCAGATTTAGCGCTACCAGCGCAATTTCGTGCGTCTTCGCGCTCCAGATAGCGTTCGATATCAAGGTCGCTCAGGTTGCGAAAGCCCACATGCGTGCTGATTCCCGCACGCTGGGCGGCACCAGTCGACGTGTTGAGCAAACAAAGGCCTGTGTGAAAGCAAATGTCCCGACCGCGCATACGCCTTAATTGTTCAGCGGCGGCGATGGCCGTGCCGGGTTTGCCAAAAATCTCAGTACCGATGAAAGCAACTTGATCGGAGCCAATAATCAAACTATTTGGGAAATCGGTAGCAATTGAGAAGGCTTTCGCGCGCGCTAGCCGTTCCGCGGTTTCGGGTGGCGATTCCCCAGCTAATGGCACCTCGTCGCAGTCGGGGGACGCTGTTTCAAAGGAGATTTGCAGCTTTTCTAACAGCTCACGCCGAAAAGTCGAGGTCGAAGCAAGTACCAATCTGGGCATGATCATCCATTGAAACACGAGGTGAGAAATGATAACATTCGCGCTTTATGAAGTCGGGCAGTCCTCGAGAGTTTGATATGGCGTCGTTAGCGACAGTAGTTATCGACGCGTTTGAGTTTGCCCGAGCTGGTCGTGTGCTCGATGGCGCGATTTCTTTGGTCGAATTTCCCCGATTGTTGGACATGCTGCATGAGTTCGAAGGTGACCTTCATGTGCGCATTGAAGGGCAAACCGATCAAGAACGTAAATCGTGGTTGCTAGTGACAGGAAACGGCTCAGTCGTTCTGAAGTGCCAGCGCTGCCTTGAACGGCTTGAGTTTCCGGTAAGGATCGACAGCCGCCTGCAATTGAGGGCGGGTGATGTAACAGAGATTGCTTGGTCAGATGAAGCGCTTGATGACGATGCGTACGACATCATTCCGGCGAGTCAGCCGTGGGCAGTTAAGGATTTATTGGAAGACGAAGTGATTTTGTTGCTGCCAGTTTCGCCAATGCATGATGTCTGTGCCTTGCCAAAATCTGGCGCTAATGATCAAAAGCCATCGCCGTTTGCTGTGCTGGCTAAGTTAAAGAAACATTGAAAAAGGAGTTTTCAAATGGCAGTTCAGCAGAATAAGAAGTCCCCATCCAAGCGTGGCATGCATCGCTCCCACGATTTTCTGGTGAACCCACCGTTGGCGGTCGAAGCCACCACGGGTGAAGTTCACTTGCGCCACCATATTTCGCCGACTGGCGTATATCGGGGTAAGAAAGCTCTCAAGACCAAAGGCGACTAGGCCTTTTCTGGCAATGCCCCGTGACACGCGGGGCTATCGACTGATTTCAAAGACCATATCGGGATGTCAATCACCTTAGCGGTGGATTGCATGGGGGGCGACCACGGGCCAACGGTCACGGTTCCCGCCGTCATTGAGTTCCTACGGCATGACACGGATTGCGCGGCCATATTGGTAGGTCGCGAGGCCGACTTGCGCGCGGCCTTTGCCAGAGTTTCACGTGAATTTGGTGATCGTTTATCGATTCAAGACGCGACCGAAGTCGTTGCGATGGATGATGATGTTGCCACCGCACTGCGAACGAAAAAAGATTCCTCGATGCGCGTTGCAGTTAATTTGGTGAAATCCGGGCGTGCGTCCGCAGCGGTATCGGCGGGCAACACAGGCGCACTGATGGCGGTTTCCCGCTTTGTGCTCAAGACGCTCGACGGTATTGATCGCCCGGCAATCTGCTCGATATTGCCCTCGCAGGCCGGTGGAACTTACGTACTGGATCTGGGTGCGAACGTGGATTGCGCGCCCGAACATTTGGTGCAATTTGCTGTGATGGGTTCATTGCTCGCATCTGTTCTTGAACACACGGAAAATCCAAGCGTTGGTTTGCTCAACATCGGCGAAGAGGACACCAAAGGCAATGAAGTGGTAAAGCGCGCGGCCGGATTATTGCGCGCCAGCGGGCTGAATTTTTACGGCAATGTCGAAGGCAACGATATTTTCAAAGGCACCACCAAAGTTGTGGTGTGCGATGGTTTTGTTGGCAACGTGACACTGAAGGCGACAGAGGGATTGGCGCATTTGATTTCGACCACTTTGCGTGATTCGTTTAGCCGTAATTTACTGCGAAAACTGGCGGCACTGGCGGCCATACCGGTGCTTGCCGAATTCAAGCATCGATTCGATCACCGGCGTTATAACGGCGCAAGTTTGTTGGGCTTACGCGGGATTGTGGTCAAGAGTCACGGTTCGGCCGACGTCTACTCATTTCGCTGCGCGCTGGGTCGTGCGGCCGAAGCGGCACGGCAGGGGCTAACCGAAAAAATTGCTGCGAGCATGCATGCCGCGCCGCTTGCGCCGACGCTTTGCGATTAAATTACGTTCGTTCGCTTTGACGCGAGGAGGTTTGAGATGAAATTTGCCTTGGTATTTCCCGGTCAAGGATCTCAGTCACTCGGCATGATGTCGGCCTATGGCGATTCCGCAGTAGTTCGTTCGATCTTCGACGAAGCATCGAGCGCAATCGGCAAAGATCTCTGGTCGCTGGTCGCGGATGGTCCGGCGGAAGCCTTGAGTCAAACCGTGAATACCCAGCCACTGATGCTCACGGCGGGTGTGGCAGTTTTTCGTTTGTGGCAAGAAAAGGGTGGTGCGATTCCTGCTCTCGTTGCTGGGCATAGCCTTGGCGAATATGCGGCATTGGTCGCCGCAGGCGTGATGAAGTTATCGGATGCAGCGTCGTTGGTTGAATTGCGCGCAACCGCCATGCAAGAAGCCATGCCTGCTGGCGAAGGTGCCATGGCGGCAGTACTCGGACTTGACGCAGAGGCGGTCAAGCTGGCTTGTGCCGAGATCATGAGCGAGACTCCTTTGCTGATAGTCCAAGCGGTGAATTTCAACGACCCCAAACAAACCGTAATTGCCGGACACAAATCGGCGGTTGAGCGTGCTGCTGAATTGGTCAAAGCGCGAGGTGCTAAACGTGCGTTGATGCTGCCGGTTTCCGCGCCATTTCATTGCTCGTTGATGCAACCGGCGGCTCTGCGATTGAAGCAGCGTTTGGCGGACGTGCCAATGAGTGCGCCACATATTGCCGTTATCAACAATGTTGACGTCTCGATATTGACCGATGCCGATGCGATTCGCGATGCCTTGGTTCGTCAAGCTGCATCGCCAGTGCGCTGGGTTGAGACGATGTTGGCGATGCAGACGGCGGGCGTTACGCACGTGTTGGAATGTGGCCCGGGCAAAGTGCTTGCCGGTTTAGCGAAACGCTGCGCTGATGGGCTGACCGGCGTTCCCATGAATGATTTGGCATCCGTCGAAGCGGCACTCGCATTGACCACCCAAAGTTAATTGAGAGGAATCGACAAATGACTGAGCAATCTTCCGTATCAGTACGCCAAGTGGCCTTGGTGACTGGCGCATCGCGTGGAATTGGGCGAGCGATTGCGCTTGAACTTGGTCGCGCGGGTGCGACAGTGATTGGTACCGCGACGACGGAGACTGGCGCGCTGGAAATCCAAAAATCGTTTGATGCTGCGCAGATAGTCGGTTGGGGCGCAACCGTCAATGTGACTGACACAGCGGCGTGCGAGACGCTAATGGCTGAAATCGAAAAACGCTATGGTGCTGTTTCAGTATTGGTCAACAATGCGGGAATCACGCGCGACAACTTGTCCATGCGAATGAAGGATGATGAATGGGATGCGGTGATTGACACCAATCTTCGTGCTGTATTTAAGCTGTCAAAAGCGGTGATGCGCGGCATGATGAAAGCGCGCTTTGGTCGTATCGTGAACATCACCTCGGTGGTGGGCGAAGCGGGCAATCCTGGGCAGGCTAACTATGCGGCGGCGAAAGCCGGTGTTGCGGGCATGAGTCGGGCACTGGCGCAAGAGCTTGGTAGCCGCAACATCACCGTGAACTGTGTCGCTCCGGGCTTTATTGACACCGATATGACCAAGGCTTTGCCTGATGCTCAACGTGAAATTTTGTTGGGAAAAATTCCCTTGGGTCGATTGGGTTCAGTGGAAGAAATTGCCGCGACGGTGGCGTTTCTTGCCTCACCGCATGCGGCTTACATAACCGGCCAAACCATCAACGTGAATGGTGGAATGTATATGACCTGATTGCCTCGATGATTAAGAATCGAGGCACTTTCGCAGTGAAGTTTTGTTAAAATTAGTGCGTGCTACATTTGTAGTAATGCAAACCCCGCGCGAAGCAATCGAAACGATTCGCGATCAATCTGGAAGGAAACTCAGCATGGAAAACATCGAACAACGCGTCCGCAAAATCGTCGCCGAACAACTTGGCGTCAACGAAGGCGACATCAAGAGTGAGTCATCGTTTGTGGACGATTTGGGTGCCGATTCGCTCGACACCGTTGAATTGGTGATGGCGCTCGAAGAGGAATTTGAGTGTGAAATCCCTGACGAAGATGCAGAGAAAATCACCACCGTGCAGCAAGCAATTGACTACGTCACTGCGAATCCTAAGAAATAATTTTTAGAATCTGGCTCGGATCGTCGGAGTAGCTCGGAGAACTCATGGCGCGTCGCCGCGTAGTGATCACCGGTCTTGGTGCGGTATCGCCAGTTGGCAATACCGTTGCCGAGGCGTGGGATAACGTGATTGCGGGGCGTAGTGGAATCGGGCCGATAACACGATTTGACGCCTCGACTTTCACCAGCAAAATCGCTGGTGAAGTTCGGGGGTTTGATGTTTCTGAATACCTGTCGGGCAAAGAAGCGCGGCGGATGGATTTGTTCATTCACTACGGCATGGCCGCCGGAATTCAAGCCATGCGAGATTCCGGTATTGTCGTCACCGACGAAAACTCGACTCGCATCGGAGTCAATATTGGTTCGGGTATGGGTGGTTTGCCACTCATCGAAGAAACGCATGGCGATTTTGTGGCCGGTGGCGCGCGAAAAATTTC
>JANYAW010000407.1 GCA_025361105.1 Rhodocyclaceae bacterium
CGGCATCGCGCCTGTTGCAAAAATGAAACAGCACGGCGTCAATTTTGGAATTGGTACCGATGGCGCCGCATCCAACAATCGCCTCGATTCATTTGCCGAAATGCGTCTTGCCTCGCTACTCGCCAAAGGCACCAGTGGTGATGCTACGGCGCTTGACGCACATCAAACGCTTTACGCAGCAACACTCGGTGGTGCCTGCGCCTTGGGGTTGGAATCACAGATTGGCTCGATTTCAGCGGGTAAATTTGCTGACCTTTGTGCGGTGCGCTTGGATGACTGGCAATTGATGCCACGTTTTGATGTCGCCTCGCATATCGTCAATGTGGCAACGCGAAACGATATCTCTGATGTATGGGTTGCAGGCATAGCCAAGGTGCGCGATGGAAATCTCTTGCCAATTGATGCGGGATACTTGGCTGACACTGCTGAAATGTGGCAGAATCGCATCCTGAATGTATAGATTCACAGGTTCCAAATCGGCAGCACCGCAGCAAAGCAATACACTTTTTCTCCTATCCAGATATTGAGGGACGACATCATGAAATTAGCAACCAAATCGCTGCTCGCCGCTGCAATGATTGGTCTTTCCGCAGGCGCTGTTGCACAGACCACCGGAATCGACACCAAAGGCACCGTCGGTTATGTGATCGATTCACGCGCCAATGTGGCCAAAAGTGGTACCGGCCTTTGCTGGCGCACTGGGTATTGGACACCTGCGATGGCAATTGCTGAATGCGACCCTGACCTGATAAAAAAGGAAGCGCCGGTTCTTGCACCACCTCCAGCACCCAAAGAAGCACCACCGCCACCACCGCCACCACCAGCGCCTAAGCCCGCTGCAAAGAAGGTGACACTGTCAGCTGATGCATTGTTTGACTTCGACAAAGCTACTTTGCGTCCGGAAGGCGAGAAAAAGCTTTCCGACCTAGTCGCTAGCTTTGGTGATCTTAAACTGGAAGTTATCGTTGCAGTCGGACATGCGGACCGCTTTGGCAAACCTGCCTACAACCAAGCACTATCGGAGCGGCGTGCGAACGCAGTGAAGAGCTTCTTGGTCAGCAAAGGCATCGAGCCTAACCGCGTGTATTCGGAAGGCAAAGGTCAGACCAAACCAGTGACCGCGCCTGACCAATGCAAAGGTGCCAAGAGCCCGAAAGTCGTCGCCTGCTTGCAGCCTGATCGCCGTGTGGAAATCGAAGTCATCGGCACCAGGATGTAAGCTAATCGCTCTCAGAAAAAGCCCTGCCTTGCAGGGCTTTTTTTTCAACTTTTTGATGCCGCTTCACCTCTATTCCGACCTTCTTTGTTGCAAGAATAAGACATGCACATCACACCAAACGTAGATCCACAGGAAATCTCAAAATTTAGCGAAGGCGCGGATCGTTGGTGGGATACGGATTCAGATTTTCGCCCCTTGCATGACATCAATCCAGCGCGACTGGCGTGGATCAACAATGCCACAAAATTACGCGGCAAACGCGTGCTTGATGTAGGTTGCGGTGGTGGATTACTTAGTGAAGGCATGGCTAAACTCGGCGGTATTGTCAGCGCAATTGATATGTCTGCCGAAGCACTCGCGGTAGCGCGTGCGCACGCCTTGACCAACACCTGCGAGATTGACTATCAACTTTGTGCAGCCGAAGATTTCGCGCTGCGCCACCCCGCAAAATTCGATGTCCTCACCTGCCTCGAAATGCTGGAACATGTTCCCAATCCGGCCAGCGTTGTGCAAGCCTGCGCGACGCTGGTAAAACCTGGCGGCCATGTATTTTTCTCTACTATAAACCGCAATCCGAAGGCGTATTTGATGGCCGTGGTCGGTGCCGAATACGTGTTGCGCTTATTGCCACGCGGCACACATGACTATGCAAAATTTATCCGCCCCGCCGAGTTGGCATCTTTCTGTCGCGATGCCGGATTGATCGTCGACGAAATTATCGGTATGCGTTATGAACCATTCTCGCGCCACGCAGAACTAACAGTGGATACCAGTGTGAATTATTTGCTGCGAGCACAAAGAGTGTAGCTCTGCGTCAAAAGCTCGCCAGTTGGTGCTGGTGACACGCCGCGAATGCGAACCACAAACGTGACGACGGGGACACAATACAAGACTGTGTCCCCGCCGATAGCCATTCTGTTTCTTGGACGGCTATGTCCTCAGCAGGCCGTTTTTAGGCGGCCAATGCGAAACGCTCATCGTTGGCGTTTACTAGTTTGCGCGGATTACGTCCGTCGCCTCTCGGGCCGCCTGCTCCCCTTCTGTCGCCCTGTCGAAACCATGACACCCCCTCAGTGGTGGAGGTGGGCGGAATCGAACCGCCGTCCAGAACGCTTCCAGATTGCCGGAATTACGACCGTGCGCGAATTATGGGCGCAACTCTTCCGGTAGGCAAGAACGCACCATCACGGCAGATCGTTTTTGTCGCCCAAGACTCCACGTCGACCTTTTCAATCTCTTGCTGATCCCAGCCCCAGAAATTTGTAGCGCATTTGCGCGCGAGATTGAAAGCGATCATGGTCGCGAAGTCGTTGTAACATGTTTATAAATTCGGCAAAAGAAACTAAATTCCCATTCCCATTCCGATGCATACTCGTGCACAAGAACACTAAGACAAATAATATCGGAACGATGTAACCCATTTCGAATAATATCGACACGAAATAACTCATTTGTGTAAGGAGATTGTGATGCTTGAAATTCGTAAATCTTTAGTAGTCAACGTGACGGTGCTAGCTGGGATCATCTGCTTTGGTTTGTTTGGTACTAGCGCATATGCTCAGTGCAGCAGCCAAGTCCCCAGTGGAAACTACGCCTTGGCAGTTCAAGTCGCTGTGCAATGCGGCACGGCATCCAGCAACACTGCACAAGGCTTCTTCAATTTCCTTGACACTAGCGGGCTTTCAGCGGTCAACAACCTATACACCGGGCAAGAGGTCGCTAATATTTACGCGCGCTTTAACGGTGTGCCATTTCAACTGTGGTATCAATCCTCACCGGCCATACCCGTTGCGGGCACACGACTGGTTCTCTTTGCAATTCCGGGGGTGCTTCCGAACAACATACACTGGGACGGCCCCACCCGTGCCAACACGGAGCAGCAGTTTGTGCAATATCTGAAGTCCACCCTACTCAGTCAAATCCTGAGCTATCAGGCATCGAATTCACCGACTAGTCCAATTACCGGCGTTGGTGGCTTATTGCCAAATGCGGTGGCGAGTGATTTCAATCAGAATTTCATGGATACCGCGACTAATATTGCGGCGCCTGCGAGCGCTGCGGCGGCAGCAGCCAGTGGCGGTTCAACACCAAATTTAATTGGTGTTGCTTTGCAATACAGCTCTTTTTCTGCGATCGTC
>JANYAW010000136.1 GCA_025361105.1 Rhodocyclaceae bacterium
GATGGGCCTACTGACTGGCGTGCAGATTGTTGAATTTGAAGGAATTGGGCCAGGCGCGCTGGACGGCAAGTCGACACTAGTGTCAGTTGGTGCCGGTAACCCGCCGTCAAAAGACGCTATCCTTCATTCACTCGGACTTACCAACGAGCGCATCGCCGAACTCAAAACAGCCTGTATTGTCGGCTAACCTGACAAAAAATAATTCGCCCACTCTGGAGGAGCCAGAAATGAAATTGCACCTATTGCTGTTGAGTTTGGTCACCTCGCTTGCCGCCGCGCAAACGCCAAGCTATCCGGATGCCGCTGCCAGCGATCCAATGGCGCTTGGCTTGATGCAAGGTTTCCCGCCAGCGGCGGACAAGACCGTGCGCTTTATTGATGGCAGCTCACTAAGGTTTCCCAACACCCGCTGGTCGTTTTCACATATACGCGAATTGGTGCCGACCGCGCAGGTAGCGCGTGGCAATGGCAGCGTGAGCAAACTTCCGCGCGCGCTGAAAGACCTTGATGCGGTCAGTTACGCGGACATGGACGGCAAGCCGCGCACATGGAAGGAAATGCTGGCACTGACCTACACCGACGGTGTGGTGGTAATGCACAAAGGCAAGATTGTGTATGAGAAAAATATGGGTGCGTTAGCCAGTGATGGCAGCCACATTGCGATGTCAGTCACCAAATCCTTCGTCGGTACGCTGGCCTCCATGTTGGTGCACGAGGGCAAGCTGGACGCGGCCGCGCCGGTGATCAAATATCTGCCCGAACTCAAGGATACTGCCTATGGCGACGCGACGGTGAGGCAAGTCATGGACATGACCATAGGCGTTCGTTACTCGGAGAATTACGCCGATCCCAAAGCCGAAATTTGGGCCTATGCCGCAGCCGTTGGAATGGCACCGATAGGTCTGGATTACAAAGGTCCACGCACGGCTTACGATTTCCTTGTCGCCCTGCAAAAAGAAGGTGAGCATGACGTGGCTTTCGCCTACAAGACAGTGAATACCGAGGTGCTTGGCTGGATATTGCGCCGCGTGAGTGGCAAAAATCTGGCGACGCTGCTCTCCGAAAAAATCTGGCAAAAAATCGGCGCTGAACAAGACGCGTATTTCGCCGTCGATAGCATAGGCACTGAAATGGGTGGCGGTGGTTTGAACGCCAATCTGCGTGACTTCGCCCGCGTCGGGGAAATGATGCGCTTGGGTGGCAAGTTCAATGGTCAGCAGATTGTGCCCAAGGCAGTGGTGAGCGACATCGAGCAGGGCGCCGACAAAGCCAAATTCGCCAAGGCCGGCTACAAATTGCTGGCCAATTGGTCGTATCGCAATATGTGGTGGGTGAGCGATTACGGTGCCTATTCGGCACGCGGAATTCACGGTCAGGCGATTTACGTTGATCCGAAAAGCCATATGGTGATCGCCCGTTTTGCCTCGCATCCCATCGCTGCAAATGCCGCTCAAGACCCGGTGGCACTGCCTGCCTATCGTGCCGTGGCGGCCTACTTGAACAAATAATTGCCACTTATGAAAACCTCCATTCACAACACCCACGAGGTGTTCAACCAGACGCCACCGCTGGCGAATTACAACCTGTATTCGGCCAATCCAGCCCTGCGCGAAGCGGTTGCGCGCGAAGGTGCGTTGTGGGCGAATGCGTGGTTGGCTGATCGCGGTGCGGAACTCGGTAGCGCAGAAATGTTCGAGCGCGGTGTGATTGCCAACAAGAATCCGCCGAGCCTGAAATCTTTTGATGCCACTGGCAATCGCGCGGATCAAGTTGATTTCCATCCGAGCTATCACGAGCTGATGCAATACATCAAACGTCATGGTGGTTCTGGCGGCCCGTGGGCGCAGCCGCGCGCTGGCGCGCATGTAGCGAGAGCAGCATTTTTCATGATGGCAGGCGAAATCGATAACGGGACTTTGTGCCCGACCACCATGACTTACGCCGTCGTGCCTGCGCTACAACACGAGCCGAAATTGGCCGCGTGGGTAGCCAAGGCCATCGCACCTGAATACGACAAAAGATTCATTCCTGGTCTACAAAAAACTGGAGTGACTTTCGGCATGGGCATGACCGAAAAACAAGGTGGCTCGGACGTGCGTGCCAACACCACCACCGCTGCTTATGTCGGCGAGTCGGAATGGGGTAGCGAATACCACATCACCGGTCACAAATGGTTCTTCTCGGCACCGATGTCTGATGCATTTTTGATTTTGGCGCAGACCGGTTCGGGTGACAAAGAGAAAAAAGCGCACACGCCGACTTGTTTTTTCCTGCCGCGCTTCGGCCCGGACGGAAAGCAAAACGACATTCGCATTCAGCGCCTGAAAGACAAAGTCGGTGACCGCTCGAATGCGGGTTCCGAGGTCGAATTTTGCGGGGCACGCGCCTGGCGCGTCGGCGAAGAATCACGCGGGATACAAACCATACTCGAAATGGGTACTTATACGCGCCTCGACTGTGTGCTCGGCACTAGCTCGCAAATGCGCGCCGCGCTGTCGCAAGCCATGCATCACGCCAGTCATCGACAAGTATTTGGCCGCCGCTTAATCGAGCAGCCGATGATGCAAAGCGTGTTGGCGGATTTGGCCTTGGAATCGGAAGCGGCGACCGTGCTGGGTATGCGCTTGGCGCGCGCTTTTGACCGTCGTGACGACGAGCAGGAAAGTCTGTTGATGCGCGTACTCACGCCGGTTTCCAAATATTGGGTATGCAAACGCGGACCTATTTTTGGTGGCGAAGCGATGGAAGTTTGGGGTGGCAATGGCTTTGTTGAAGACGGCCCGCTGGCACGGATTTTCCGCCAGATGCCACTCAATTCGATTTGGGAAGGTTCGGGCAATGTGATGGGTTTGGACACCTTGCGCGCCTTGTCAAAAAGTCCGCGCGTGGCCGATGCCTTGATTGCCGAACTGGCACCGGCAAAAGGCATGGAGGCGAATTTCGATGCGCATGTGCTGACGCTCAAAAATTTGCTTGGCGCGCTGACTACCAAGCCTGCGGCATCAGAATTTCGCGCGCGCGAATTGATGCAAAAAATCGCGCTGGCGATGCAGGGCAGTTTGCTCCTGCAACACGCGCCGTCCGCAGTCGCAGAAACTTTTTGCGCTTCGCGTTTTGGCAACGATGAAAAATGGGGTGCGGCGTACGGCGTGTTACCAGCATCAACTGACGCGCATGTTCAAAAAATTCTGAGTCGGGCATGGCCTGCGTGTGGGTTGACATCATGAGCGTAAGAATTGAAAAAAATGGCGCAGTCACCACGGTCATCATTGATCGTCCCGAAGTGCGCAACGCCATTGATCAAGCCACCGCACAAGCACTGGTCGATGCGTTTGTCGCATTTGAAAACGATGCCAGCGCACACGTTGCGGTGCTGTACGGCGAAGGCGGATATTTTTGTGCCGGTGCCGATCTCAAATCGCTCTCGGTCGGCCCGGAAAAGTGGCAACTCAAACCCACCGGAAACGGCCCGCTCGGCCCGACGCGGCTATTGCTCAACAAACCCGTTATCGCTGCCGTGGCAGGCCATGCGGTGGCCGGCGGGCTGGAGCTGGCGCTGTGGGCCGATATGCGCGTGGCCGAACAATCAGCGGTGTTCGGCGTGTTTTGTCGACGCTGGGGTGTCCCCTTGATTGACGGTGGCACGGTGCGACTGTCGCGACTCATCGGCCATTCGCGTGCGCTCGATTTGATTTTGACTGGACGCGCGGTAAGCGCCGATGAAGCGCTGAGTTTTGGTCTTGCCAATCGTGTCGTTGCAGACGGCACCGCGCGCGCCGCAGCGGAAAAACTCGCCGCACAAATCGCTGCGTTTCCGCAGCTTTGTTTGCGTAATGATCGTATGTCGAGCTACGAGCAATGGGGCATGAATTTGCCTGCTGCCATCCTTAACGAATATACCCATGGTATGCAAACTTTAGCCAGCGGAGAAACGCTAAAAGGCGCGAACCGATTTGCCGGCGGAGAGGGGCGGCATGGAAGTTTTGAATAAGCCGGATAGTCTGTCCGCCGCTGCACCCGTTGCGCCAGATGTCAATCGGCGCGGCGACATCATCCGTGCGGCGGGGCGTTTGTTTCGCCAGAAAGGTTACAACGGCACGACCATTCGCGACATTGCCGATGCCGTCAATATGCGTTCCGGCTCACCGTTTTATCACTTCAAAAGCAAGCATGAAATTTTGTTCAGCGTGACTACTGAAGGCATAGAAGTCATGCTCAAAAATTTGGAAATGGTGATTGCCAACGCGCAGCCAGCGCGTGAATGCTTTGAATCTTGCATGACCACACACATGAATTATTTGCTCGGCCCCGGGCGCGATTTTGCGTGGGTGATGCTGTATGAATCGCGCCTGCTTGACCCGACCGAACGCGCCATCGTGCATCGCATGAGCGCTCGCTACGAAGCAGTTTTTTCCGGCGTGCTGGATAGGCTGGCAGCTAGCGGCGATTTGCTTGACGCCAGCACCATTGCGCGCAAGCTCATCCTCGGTGCGATGAACTGGTCAGCGCAATGGTATGACGATAAAGGTGCCAGCAATCCGCAAGCCATTGCGCAACATTTGTGCGCGTTGGTACTCACGGAAAAAAACTGAGCTAGTCGAAATAACGCCGCGTCGCCTGCACGCGAGTGGCGAACCAACCGCTGGCAAGACTATCCGTGCGGACTTTGCCGCCACTCTTGGGGGCATGGACGAAGCGCTGTTCGCCAATGTAAATCCCGACATGCGAAAATGGTGTGCCGGTGGTATTGAAAAAAACCAAATCGCCGGGACGCAAAGCGGCACGCTCAATCGCACGCCCTTGTCGTGCGATATTGGCAGCGCTGCCGCTGATTTTTCGACCGGCCGCCTGCGCAAAAACATGACTGACCATGCCACTGCAATCGAGCCCCGCTTCGGGATTCTTGCCACCAAATTGATAGCCGGTTTCGACCAGACCCAAGGCATAAATAACTACGTCGTTGGCTTTTGTGTCGTGCGACGGCGTGTCGCCAGCACCAACTGACGAGTTGGTCATGCTGAACATTCCAGCGCACCCCGACAACGCAAGCGCCGCGCCGAAGATGAGTTGATAGGAAAAATATGCTCGCTGATTCATGGAAATAATTTACCGCCGCAGGCAAAATTTCAGCGCCGGATCATCGCTTCAAAATCCACCCAAATCGAAGCGGACACAGGTTTAGAATCAAGCTGTCAGAAAAAAATCCACAAGACCAGAGGAGAGAAAAATGATTGGCTATGTGACGGTGGGCACGAACGATTTGCCACGCGCGTTGGCGTTCTACGAGAAGCTATTAAGCTCGATAGGCGCAACCAGAATTTTTGAGTCCGAGCAAGGCGTGGCGTGGAGCAACGGCCCGATGTCGCCCGGCCTTGGTGTGATGAAGCCTTTTAACGAACAACCGGCAACTTTTGGCAACGGGACAATGGTTGCCTTGGTGATGGAATCCAAAGCCCAGGTGGATGAGTTCTACAAAACCGCCATCTCGCTCGGCGCCGCTGACGACGGCGCGCCGGGGCAGCGTAGCGATACCTTTTATGCGGCTTATTTTCGCGATTTCGATGGCAACAAACTCGCCGCGTTTTATATGACTTGAAGGTTTTTCCGGATCACGGCTTGGGCGCTGGTGAATTGGGCCAGCGCCAGTGTTTCTCCCACGCGCCACGCACCATATTTGGGTATTCAGGTTTGCCCAAGCTGCCGTTGTAACGTCCCAATGCGCGGTACAAGTCCCCTTGTTCGATGTCCAGATAGTGGCGCAGGATGGTGCAGCCAAAGCGCAAGTTGTTGCGCATCTTGAACAGATTGTGCTCTTCGTTGCCAATCAATTTTTTCCAAAACGGCATGACCTGCATATAGCCGCGTGCGCCTACTTTGGAGACGGCGTATTTGTGAAATCCGCTCTCCACTTGAATCAAGCCGAGCAGCATTTGCGGATCCAGGCCGGCGCGCTTGGCCTCGTAGTACACCGTGCGCAAAAAATCCAGCCGCGTGTCGCGATCCGGCATGCGCTTGGCCAATCGTGCTGACATTTCGGTTTGCCAATCCACCCAATCGAGCTTTTCTTGCACGCTGGCAAATTGCGGATTCGGTGCCGCGTTGTCGGCAATCGTGGCAGACAGCGTCGCTTGCACACTAGGTGCAAGCGACTCGTATTGCTGGTTGCCAGCCATGCTCGGTGGCATCATCAGCAGCGCCGCCAGGCCAAATGCAAGCCGCGTCAGCATTTTCCCTCGCGCCGAAACGGGGACAGTCGCGGTGGAGATAGGGAATTGTTCAGCCAATTTTTTTCTGCAAGAACGCGCACATATCAGCCAGGTCAACCAAGGTCGCCTCGCTGTCCGTGCGCCCCTTGTATTCCAGATTGCCGTCCTTCAATCCGCGCTCGCCGACCACCACGCGGTGTGGTACACCGATCAGTTCCCAGTCAGCGAACATGCTGCCCGCACGCTCGTCGCGGTCGTCCAACATCACGTCAATGCCAGCGGTTTGCAGTTGGTCGTGCAGCGCCATCGCGGCGTGGCGCACGGTTTCGGATTTGGCGAAATTCATCGGCACGATGACAACTGAAAACGGCGCAATCGCGGTTGGGAAAACGATGCCACGTTCATCGTTGCCCTGCTCAATTGCCGCGCCAACAATGCGCGTCACACCGATGCCATAGCAGCCCATCTCCATCACTTGATCCTTGCCGTTCTCGTCGAGAAAAGTGCAGTTGAGTGCTTCGGCGTATTTGGTGCGTAGTTGAAAAATGTGCCCGACCTCAATGCCGCGACACAGTTGCAATGCGCCCTTGCCATCCGGCGACGGATCGCCTTCGACGACATTGCGAATGTCGGCAATTTCGTTTGGTATCGGTAAGTCACGGCCGAAGTTCACCCCGGTCAGGTGGAAACCTTCGTCGTTCGCGCCGCAGACAAAATTGCGCATTACGGCTACCGAGCGGTCGACAACTACCCGAATAGGTGGTGTACGACGGAGTGTGTTAATAAGACCTTCTTCAGCGTAAGTTGTTGGCAAGGGCGATTTGGGTTGAGCAGAATTTATCAGCCCGTTCATGCTAGATTCGGTTGGGATTGGCGTTTCGCGTGGAGGCGTGTTTATCAACCCACGTGCCTTTATTTCATTGGAAACTGGCGACCGGTATTGCAGCGTATTAATTAGACCATTCGAACTACTTGTGTCTGATTTTTCGCGAATCCCGACAGGCCCAATGTAACCCGGCTTGCTGCCTAGCACGGCGACGATTTCATCTTCCCGCGCGAAACGAAATTCGCCAAGGTGCTTTTGCGTTTTGATTTCGTTCAAGCTGTGATCGCCGCGCAGTAATAGCAGATTGAACTCACCGGGATTGTCTTCCCCTTGCGTCACCAGCGCGATGCATTTTACCGTTTGGGTGAGTGGCAATTTCAAAAACTCCGCGACATCTTCGCAGCGTGCCTTGCCCGGCGTTGCCACTTTTTGCATTGCCGCCAAGGGCGTGTCGCCAGCACCAACTGGCAGTGGTGTAAGTGCCTCGGCCAATTCCACATTCGCCGCGTAATCGGAATCGGGGCAGTAAGCCAAACCATCTTCACCCGAATCGGCCAGCACATGAAACTCGTGCGAACCGGTGCCGCCGATGGCTCCGGTATCGGCGGCAACCGCCCGAAACTTGAGACCGAGGCGCGTGAAAATCCGCGTATAGGTTTCATACATCACCTGATATTCGCGACGCAAGTCCTCAAACGAGGTATGAAATGAATAGCCATCCTTCATCAAAAATTCACGACCACGCATCACGCCGAAGCGCGGCCGAATCTCATCGCGGAACTTGGTTTGGATTTGATAAAAATGCCGTGGCAACTGACGATAGCTTTTCACTTCACGTCTCACCACATCGGTAATCACTTCTTCATGAGTCGGGCCGATGACAAATTCGCGCTGATGCCTATCTTTCAAGCGCAACAACTCCGGGCCATATTTCGGACCACGTCCGGATTCTTCCCACAACTCAAACGGCTGCACCGCCGGCATCAACATTTCCATCGCGCCAGCACGATTCATTTCTTCGCGAATGATGTTCTCCACCTTGCGTAGCACGCGCAATCCCAGCGGCATCCAGGTATAAATTCCGCCGGCCAGGCGACGAATCAAACCGGCACGCAGCATCAATTGATGGCTGATGATTTCGGCATCCGAGGGCGCTTCCTTGAGCGTGTTGATGAAGAATTGACTGGCGCGCATGACGGTCTTGAAGGTAGAAATTGAATCGCACAATTTTAACTTGCCCGACCCTTGTTTGAACTGCGATTGAGCTGCGATTGAGCTGCGATTGAGCTTTCCAGTCGCGCCCGAATGTGAAACAATAGACGCAACTAATTTTTGGATTTGCATCATGCTTGATCGTGAAGGCTATCGCCCTAACGTCGGCATCATCCTCGCCAACAGTCGTAACGAAGTTTTTTGGGGTAAACGGATCCGCGAACATTCATGGCAGTTTCCGCAAGGTGGCATTAATCGGGGCGAATCGCCTGAGCAAGCCATGTATCGTGAGTTGTTTGAGGAAGTTGGACTTTTACCCGAGCATGTGCGGATCATCGGCCGCACCCGCGACTGGTTGCGCTATGAGGTGCCAACGCACTGGGTGCGCCGTGAGTGGCGCAACAGTTACAAAGGCCAGAAACAAATCTGGTATCTGCTGCGTATGGTCGGGCGTGACACCGACGTGTCCTTGCGTGCCAGCTCCCATCCCGAATTTGATGCCTGGCGCTGGAGCAGTTATTGGATTCCGCTCGATTCCGTGATTACATTCAAGCGCGGTGTTTATGAAGCAGCCTTGTCGGAATTAGCGCGGCTGCTTTTCGCCAGTCCCGAAGAGCAAATTCGGTTGTGGATGGCGCAATTTAGTGGTTTAGGCGGTGAGCGATGAAAACTTTTTATCTGGCCGTTGGGTTGTTGATGAGCTTCACAGGCGCGGCGTATGCAGGTGACGGCGAAGGCCGCACAAGCTACGCCGGTGTATTCGAAGCCGATAAACCGTGGCAAGAAGCGGAGACCGATTTGCCTGCTGCACCGCTCGCCGCCACTCTGCGTGAGATTTATGTCAGCGCGGTAGCGACGAATCATTATTTTGTCGATAGTGCCACGCTGACCGTCGGCATCGACAAAGTTGTGCGCTATGTGTTGGTGGTTGAAACGTCCGGCGGTGCGCGCAATGTCAGTTTCGAAGGCATACATTGCGACGGTGGAAAATGGAAACTCTACGCCACCGGCCATCCCGACGGCACCTGGGTTCGAGCGCGGGTCAGTGAATGGCGTGAGATCGAAAACAAGCCGGTGAATCGTCATCACGCAGCCCTCTCACGGGATTATTTTTGCCCGACTGGCGGACCGATACGCGATGCCAACGAGGGCCGCCGTGCACTCAAGCTTGGTAAGCATCCCGACGCGAATTGAGGCCATGTTCGACAAACTTATCGTAGAGTTCGATAAAGCGCTGCGCACCGTGTTTGCCAATGCGCCCACACGGCGGGCGATGCCTGGCGAGTCGACGATTGAGGCCGCAATGACCGATGCCGAGCGCGCGCATGCCGCTGCGCTGATGCGCGTCAATCATTGTGGCGAAATTTGCGCACAGGCTTTGTATCAAGGCCAGGCGCTGACTTCAAAAAATCCCGATGTGCGGCACGCGATGGAATATGCGGCATGGCAAGAGACCGAGCATTTGAACTGGACCGAGCGCCGTATCAATGAGCTTGGTGGACGCACCAGCGTGCTCAATCCTTTGTGGTATTCGGGATCGCTGGCGATTGGAATCCTGGCCGGAAAATTCGGTGATCGCTGGAATCTGGGTTTTTTAGCCGAGACCGAGCGTCAGGTCGAAGCGCATTTACAAGCGCACCTTGAGCGCTTGCCTGCGCAAGATATGCGCTCGCGTGAAGTCGTGGCGCAGATGAAGGTCGACGAAATGGCGCATGCCGAATCGGCAATTGAACACGGCGGCGTGGCCCTGCCATTGCCGGTTCGACAAGCGATGCAATGGTCATCAAAAATTATGACCAATACGGCGTATTACCTGTAAATCAGTCCGCAACCAGCTCAAAGCTATGGCTGATGGTCGCCGTTTTACCGAGCATCAGAGAAGCCGAACAATATTTCTCGGCGGATAGCTTGATAGCTTTTTCGACCACTTCGGATTTGAGATTTTTACCATGCACGATGAAGTGCATATTGATTTTGGTGAACACTTTCGGGTCTGTCTCTGCGCGCTCTGAGGTGAGCTTGACGACGCAATCGGTCACCGTATGCCGCCCACGTTTCAAAATCAAAACCACGTCATAGGCCGTACAGCCGCCAGTGCCGGCCAGCAATAATTCCATCGGTCGCGGTGCGAGATTTCGCCCGCCACCGTCAGGCGCACCGTCCATCGCCAGAATGTGGCCGCTACCGGTTTCGGCGATGAAGCTCATTCCATCACCATGCCAACGTATTGTGGTTTCCATATCTGCACTCCTGAATTTACTTGAGCCATTTTAAGTGGCACGCACTGCGGGTAAACTGCTGCATCGAGCGAACATTTTTGCTTGAATATCACAAGGCACAACATCATGACATTGAAGTCGCGCATTACCGAAGACATGAAAACCGCATTGAAAGCCGGCGAGAAGACGCGACTGGGCGCGCTGCGCTTATTGCTCTCGGCTTGCAAGCAAATTGAAGTTGATCAACGTATCGAACTGGACGATGCAGCTGTTGTCGCCATCATCGAAAAAATGCTCAAGCAGCGCAAGGATTCGATTACGCAATTTGAAGCGGCCAAGCGCATGGATTTGGCGGACGCGGAAAAATTTGAAGTCAGCGTGTTGAGCGCGTATATGCCAAAGGGATTATCGAGCGAGGAAATCGCCGCGCTGTTGGAGGCGGCCTTGGTAGAAACCGGCGCGAAAGGGTCGGCCGATATGGGCAAGCTGATGGCCGCGCTGAAGCCCCGCGTGGCCGGGCGCGCGGACATGGGTGAATTGTCCAAGCTTATCAAGGTGCGGTTGGCTTCTGTTTGACGGCGTGTCATCAGCATCAACTGGCGAATTGCCTAAGCAATGATTCCCGATAGCTTCATCCAGGAATTGCTTGGCCGCGTCGACATTTGCGACGTGGTTGAACGCTATGTGCCACTGAAAAAAGCCGGTGCGAATTTCAGCGCTTGCTGCCCGTTTCATTCTGAGAAAACACCCTCATTCACCGTCAGTCCGTCCAAGCAGTTTTATCATTGCTTTGGCTGCGGCGCGCACGGCACGGCGATTGGGTTTTTGATGCAGCATGCCGGTGTTGGATTCATTGATGCGGTGCAGGATTTGGCGACGTCGGTGGGGCTCAAAGTGCCACAAGAAGAGTGGCACGCGCAAGTGCAGGAAAAGCGCGAGCGGGTTGCGCCACTAACCGAGCTAATGGCCAGCGCGATGAATTATTACCGCGAGCAATTACGCGTTTCACCAACAGCGGTGGCGTACTTGAAGCAACGTGGTTTGACCGGCGAAATCGCCGCCAAATTCGGCCTCGGTTATGCACCCGACGGTTGGCAAAATTTGCAGCGGATTTTTCCGGATTACAACAATCCGGCGTTGGTCGAATGCGGCTTGGTGATCGTCAACGAACAAGGTCGGCGCTACGACAGGTTCCGTGATCGCGTGATGTTCCCGATTCTGGATGGACGCGGCAATGTGATTGGTTTTGGCGGTCGTGTGATGGGCAATGATGAGCCGAAATATTTGAACTCGCCCGAGACCCCCTTGTTCATCAAAGGCAGTGAGTTATACGGCCTGCCTCAAGCCCGCAAAGCCATTCGTGACGAAGACACCGTGCTGGTGGTCGAGGGCTACATGGATGTGGTCGGCCTCGCGCAATGGGACGTGGAAAATGTTGTGGCGACTTTGGGCACGGCGGCCACCGAAAGCAATGTACAAAAATTGCTGAAACAAGCCAGTCGCGTGGTGTTTTGTTTCGACCGCGATGCAGCGGGAGACCGCGCCGCGTGGCGCGCGATGGAGGTCAGCTTGAGTTTTTTGGCCGACAACAAAGTGGTCGAAATTCTGCAAATGCCAGGCAATCAAGACCCCGACGAATTTATCCGCAAACATGGCAAGGACGCGTTTGTGAATCACACGCGGAACGCGACGCGGTTGAGTGAATTCTTGTTGCGCGAACTGAGCAAGCAAGCCAACACCAACACCATCGAAGGCCGCGCCTTGTTGGTACATCTGGCGAAACCACTGTTGCAGAAAATTTCCGCGCCGATATTGCGTGTCCAACTGACCAAAGAAATCGCCAAGCTGGCGCAGCTTTCGCAAGCCGAAGTCGAAGCCAAATGCGAGCTTAAACCGCTGGCGCGTTGGGGCGCCGCTCCCCCACGTTCTGTGCGACGACCCACTGCCCGCTCAGTTGAATATCAGTTGTTGAAAGTGCTGGTGCGCACGCCTGTGCTAGCCGCGCGATTGCCGCATGGCTTGATTGATATTGATTTGCCCGAAGGCGCGGCACTGCAAGCAATCGCTGATGCCATCGAACATGGTTTGCAACTTGGCAATGGCCTAGCCATGGTGATGGAATATTTTCGTGGTTCGGCGCATGAATCGGTGTTGTCTTCGATGGCCGAGGCTTTGCTCGAAGCCGACGACGACCACAGTCAGGACGAGGCCGCTTTTGTGGCAACTGTCAGCCATTTGCAAAATGCGGCGTTGAATCGCGAAATCTCGGCGCTGGTTGAACGTGCGCGGCATGGATTGAATCCCGAGGAGCGCAGACAACTCTCCGAATTGTTGGCCAAAAAAGCCGCCATTTCTGCCGCCGCTGCTACTGCCACCGCTGGTGTTGGTGGGTCTCTGGTATAATTTCTGGCTCCGCTCCATGACCATTTCGTGCAGATGTCTCATCGCAAATCTGCGTCGAATAATGCGTAGCGCTTTCGCTGCAACTCACGCCGCAATCCACGCCGAAGGATGACCATGCCAAAACCAACACGGATGCCAAGCAAAAAGCCCGTCAAGGCCGTTGCTAAATCAGCCAAGAAAGTTGTCGCTAAAGTAGCTGCCAAAGCTAGCAGCAAGATGAACGTAAAAGCGGCGCCTAAGACCAAGCAATCGCTGATTCAGGCGGTGGCCAAAGCCGTTGCCAAAAAGGTTGCAGCCATTCGCAAACCAACGCCCGTTAAAGCCACTGCTAAGCCTGTCAGTAAGGCCACCAAGAAACCCGTTTCAAAATCCACCCCAAAACCAATTGGCAAATCGGCTCAAAAGGCCGCACCAGCCAAGTCTCGCGTAAAAATGACCAAACCACCTGTTAAGCACAACGCTAAAAAAACCACCAAGCCGTCGTCCGTTACTACGAAATCGACACCGAAAAAACCGAGTAAACCAGTTGCACCAATCAAGCATGCAAGCAAAGCGGCGACCAAGCCCGTTGTCAGCAAAAAGCCAGTAAAAGAGGCTGCGGCTAGCAAAGCGCCGGTATCGCATGCCAAGGCCGCGCATCAGCCAAAAGCCGAGCCAGTTGCCAAGCCGCAAAAGCATGTAGCGGCGATTACCGAAGCAGAAATTCAAGCATCCGCCGCGCAAGCGATCTCGGCTACACCGGTCAAGCCGGTGAAAGGCGGGCGCAAAGGCAAAGGCACACATCAAATCATGCCGCCGGCCGCCGCACCACTGGATTTGGACACGCGCCGCTTGCGCCTGAAAAATTTAATCGCCCTGGGCAAAGAACGTGGGTATTTGACCTACGCCGAAATCAATGATCACTTGCCCGACGACTTAGTTGACGCTGAGCAAATTGAATCCATCATCACCACCTTTAACGATATGAGCATCAAGGTGTTTGATGAAGCGCCTGCGGCTGAGGAATTGTTGTTGACCGATGCAGTGTCTGGCCATGTCGACCAAGCTGAAGTTGAAGAACAAGCTGAGCAAGCTTTGTCGACAGTCGATTCAGAATTCGGTCGCACCACCGATCCGGTTCGCATGTACATGCGCGAGATGGGCACGGTCGAACTCTTGACCCGCGAAGGCGAAATTGAAATCGCCAAACGGATTGAAGACGGCCTCAAGCATATGGTGATGGCGATTTCTGCTTGTCCAACCACGGTCGCTGAAATGCTCGGCATGGCCGCCAAAGTGGCGCGCGACGAGATGCGTGTGGATGAGTTGATTGACGGCCTGATTGACCCGAACGCGCTGCCTGAAGACCCGACCACGATGGCCGAAGAGCTCGACGATTTGGGCGAAGGTGACGAGGACGACGAAGATGGTTCGCGTGTCTCGGCAGCGCTCTTGCAACTCAAGCAAGACGCGCTCGAGCGCTTCTCCGAAGTGCATGAGCTTTACGGCAAGATGATGGCGCTGCTGGGCAAAAAAGGCTCGCAAGACAAGAGTTATCTGCGCGTACAAAAGCAAATCTCCGACGCGCTGATGAACATTCGCTTCACGGCCAAAACCACCGAGCGCCTGTGTGATTCTGTGCGTGGCATGGTCGAAGCGGCGCGTAGCCACGAGCGCAAGATTCTGCATCTTTGCGTTGATAAGGCACGCATGCCGCGCCAGCATTTCATCAAGGTTTTCCCCGGGTTTGAGACCGATCTGGAATGGATTAAATCTGAAGTCCAGTCCGGTAAGCCTTATGCCGCAATGATGATGCGCGTTGCGCCGAATATTCTCGACGAACAACAAAAACTGATTGATCTGCAAGTCCGCATCGGTATTCCTTTGAAGGAACTCAAGGACATCAATAAACAGATGTCGACGGGTGAGGCAAAGGCTCGTCGCGCCAAGCGTGAGATGACCGAAGCGAATTTGCGTTTGGTGATTTCGATCGCCAAGAAATACACCAATCGCGGCTTGCAGTTCCTCGACTTGATTCAGGAGGGCAACATCGGCCTGATGAAGGCGGTGGATAAATTTGAATACCGTCGTGGCTACAAATTCTCGACCTATGCGACATGGTGGATTCGTCAAGCCATCACGCGCTCGATTGCCGATCAAGCACGTACCATTCGCATTCCGGTGCACATGATCGAAACCATCAACAAGATGAATCGCATCAGCCGTCAAATTTTGCAGGAAACCGGCCTCGAGCCTGATCCTCCGACGCTGGCGCTGAAGATGGAAATGCCCGAGGACAAAATCCGCAAAATCCTCAAGATCAGCAAAGAGCCGATCTCGATGGAAACGCCTATCGGTGACGACGATGATTCACATCTCGGCGATTTCATCGAAGATCAAATCACGCTGGCTCCGGCTGATGCGGCGCTGTTTGCTTCGCTCAGAGAAATCACCAAGGAAGTGCTCGATAGCCTTACGCCACGCGAAGCCAAAGTGCTGCGTATGCGTTTTGG